>JAAZGU010000033.1 GCA_012511085.1 Erysipelothrix sp.
CCAATTAAGGCCCATCCAGGACCAAAAAGCACCCCAATAAACATCAAAGGAATATGTAAAAAGTCTAAACGTAAACTCGGAAATCCAAACAAAGGAACCATAATCGAAAAAAACTGTAACACAATGGATAAGACAATCAGCATCGTCACAATTGTAATTTTTTTAGCCGTCATGTTTAAAGGTGCCACCTTGAAACTAATGATCGCTAAAACGACGATGCTTAAAAATGCTGCAACTTGTAGAAAAATTGCCATCTTACTCACGCTCCTTCACTACAAAGGTATTATACACCTGTGAGATGAAGTAGAGCGAGCCACATACAACGGTTGTCCCAAATTCTGTCATGGAAGTCGCTGTGGCGATTGCTTTTTTGTAATCTTCAATGACTTCGAAATGGTCTTGATACTGAAGTGCCTTGGCAGTCTGAGCTCGATAAAACTCAAATTCCGTAACGATGACATGGTTACTGTACGCATCAAGGATTGCCAACATGGACTCCGTGTCTTTATCTTTTAGAGCCGCAAACACCACCACGATGGGTCTTGGTAAAACTTCAAAGTTTTCAACCAAGGCTTCAATCCCCGCGGCATTGTGAGCTCCATCGACCACAATCAAGGGATCTTTGGAAATCGCATCAAAACGCCCGGGCCATTTCGCCTGCGACAAGCCTTGTAAGATGTGCGCATCATCCAAAGCGGATGCTTCAACTTGAATTAATTTTAACGCTTCATAAGCCAAGGCAGCATTAAGGCGTTGATAATGGGCCCCACTATGAATTTCAATGGTTTCATCACGGTATTTAAAACGTTGTGAAAACAATTTGTCTTCCAGGGTTTCAATCGCTTGTGTTAAAGTAATCGGTGCCGCTTTTTCAAAAGCTACTTTTTCAAGCACTTCAAACACCTCAGGGTCTTTATTAAAGGTCACTAAAGGCACACCTTGTTTAATGATGCCAGCTTTTTCAAACGCAATTTCAGGCAAGGTATCCCCTAAAATGTCCATATGATCATATCCGATGGTAGTGATAACACTCACCTTAGGCATCACCACATTCGTGGCATCCAAGCGTCCCCCTAAACCAACCTCAATCACTGCCCAATCAACCGCTTCATCAATGAAATACCAAAAGGCAATCAAAGTATCAATTTCAAACATAGAAATGTTGTAGCTTTCCCAATAGGGAAGACTTTTGTTGATGTAATGCAATAATCGGGCATCGGAGATTGGTTGATGATTGATGCGGAAGCGATCGTTATGCGTGATTAAAAACGGGGATGTGTATAAACCGACCTTGTAGTTGGCAAGTTCCAAGGTCGTCGCCACGTAGTTACTGACGGACCCTTTCCCGTTGGTACCTGCAACATGGACCACCTTAAGTTGCAGCTGTGGATTACCTAAGTCTGCAACGCATTGCTTGAAATGACGCAAGCCGAATCGACTGCTTGATGTGCGTTGATGCAAGGTGGCAAGTGCCGCATCTAAATTTGTAAATGGGTTCATTGAATCCTCCAATCAATCGCGGTTCGCTGATGTTTAATAAGAAAGTCATTGGTTCGACTAAAGGGGCGACTCTCAAAAAATCCATAGTGTGCTGAAAATGGGGACGGGTGGGCACTGTAAATAATATGATGCCTTGGATTTGTAATCAAAGGCATCTTTGCCTGTGCGTTTTTGCCCCAAAAAATAAAGACCATGGGTTGACTTTGATTGTTTAAAAGCGCAATCACATGATCACTGAAGGTTTCCCAACCCTTGTTTTGATGGCTGTTTGGTTTGCTGTGTTCAACGGTTAACACCGCATTCAACAACAGCACCCCTTGTTGTGCCCAAGGCACAAGACACCCTGAAGTTGGCATCGCCACCTTGCAGTCATTGACCAATTCCTTGTAGATGTTACGTAAACTTGGCGGCAAGGCAACCCTGGGCCGCACTGAAAAGCTTAAGCCATGCGCTTGATTGGGTTGATGATAAGGGTCTTGCCCCAGTATCACAACTTTTGTGGCTTCGATACCAAAATATGAAAACGCAGAAAAGACTTCTCGCTTCTGTGGGAAAATTGTTTTTGTTGCGTATTGTTCTTTTAAAAAAGCAGACAACTCCTGAAAATACGGTTGTTCGAATTCAGATTTTAAGAATGTATCCCAACTGTTGTTTACCATGTGGTACCTCATTGATTGTTTTGATGATACCAAGCATCGTACAACTCAACCAGTTGCGCTTGGCCTTGTTCGATGGTTAATTCCTCACTATGAATTTGTTGAATCACATCAAACAAATTACCTTGTAAATAAAAGTCCCAACCTAAAATATGTGGATTGTTAGCAAGCGCCACCAAAGGCTCAATGACGCTGTAGGAATACGCCAATGATTTTTCATATTGCTTATCGTCCATGGTTAATTGTTCGAATTCATCATGGGCAATGACAAGATTAAATTCACCGTCATCCAAGAGCACCTGCACGCCCTCTAACTTGTGCAAGACAGATACCACCGCATGACTCAACGAAGGATAGGGATTCGCTTTAATCACAAGCCCGTCAACCTTCACAAGCGGTGTTAAATTATTTGATTCATAATCAGGAAAGGCGCTGTAACTGTATTCTTGGTTTTTTAGCTCTGAAATCGCATCCCAATCCACCCACATCGAGGCTAAGGAAAAAAGCGTTTCGTTGTTGATGAGGGCATTTTCATAATTCCACGTTTGTTCCAAAGAACGATTGAAGTACCAATCCGTGCTAAAAAGTTGATCGACAAACACGAGTGAATTAAAGAAGTCAAGGGATAAAAACCCGGGGTCTTCAATGTCATCATCGGCAAACATTTGCCAACCACCGGCCGTTAAAAACGGATAAAATTGCCAGGGTTCCCGCACGTTGAAAGGAAAAATACTGTTTAGTTTTTTAAGAGGTTTTTCCTGATGCCAAGCGTCGGTTAAATCCATAATCGCTTGCCAATTATTCAATTCAACCAAACGATTTTTCTCATCAACACGTTCCACATCAAAGCCGAGTTGCTCCAACAAGGTTTTATTGTACATAAACAACAAGCCTTCATACGTAGTTGGTAAAAAGACATGTTTCACTTGATTGATGGTTTCACTTAAATGGTAAATGCCCAAACTCGAACGGTCATTGACAAAGTTTTCATCAACAACCATCAAATGATCAATCATCATTGCCGCTTCCGCTTGCTGAATGTAAAACACATCGACATCCAGCTCATGCACGGCATCCCAGGCTTTAATTTGTGGATTGACTTTCACCTGCAATGTAAATTGAGATGCTTCCGCAACAACATTTTTAATCTCACGCAACAAATACGCCTTTTGGGCTGCGCTTTTTACATAGATTGTAAGCTCTGCATCATCCTCAACGAGGTAGCGTTCACTTTCATCATCAAAACACACAACCTTTCCGTTGGGTGTGCAGGGCTTTTGTTTGTTATAAAGTGTGATGGCAAAGGCACCGACCAGTGCAAGTGCCACAATGATTAAAATCGTTTTCTTTTTCATTTTATCTTTAATAGCTCATTTATCGTATCAAATCATGTCCACCCTTGCAACTAAAAAAGAACTTGACTAATCAAGTTCTTTTAAGAGTGCTTTAACATGATCGACTAAGTGATCATAACTTAAACCATACTTATCCAATAATTCATCGGGTTTACCACTTTCACCAAAGGTGTCTTCGACCCCCACAATCTTCAAACGGGTTGGGTTGTTTTGGCTGAGTACCTCCGCAACTGCGGATCCCAAGCCCCCAATGACGTTATGCTCTTCGGCGCTGATTAGTGCCTTATGAGTTTTGCTCAACTCAATAATGAGATCCTTATCAATCGGCTTGATGCTGGCCATGTTCACAACCGTGACATCAATGCCTTCTTTTAGCAAGGCTTCTTTCGCCAACATGGCTTGTTCAACCATGACGCCGGTGGCAATGATGGCAATATCTTTCCCTTGAGAAATCACATGCCCTTTTCCAAGTTCAAACACATAGCCATCTGAATTAACGCGCCCGACAGCACTGCGGCCGAGGCGCACATAAAATGGTCCTTCAAGATCGACAATTGCTTTAATAACGGCTTTGGTTTCCACATCATCCGCAGGTTGAATCACATGCATGTTGGGAACCGCACGCATCAAAGCGATGTCTTCAATGGCTTGATGGCTCGCGCCATCCTCACCCAAAGTAATGCCTGCATGGGTGGCACAAATTTTCACATTTAAGTTGGTGTATGCGATGGAATTCCGCACTTGTTCAAAAGCACGACCGGCCGCAAACATCGCAAAGGTGGATGCAAAGACAATGTTACCACCGCTAGCAATGCCGGCTGCCATGCCCATCATGTTAGCTTCCGCAATGCCACTGTTAAAGTGACGTTCAGGTTTTACTTTTTGCGCACGGTTTGTATGGGTGGAGCCGGATAAATCCGCGTCCAATACAAAAATTCGTTCATCGTCAGCGACCAGTGCCGCTAATGCTTCACCGTATGCGACTCGCGTTGCAACTTTTGACATTCTACTTCGCCTCCAATTCTAACATGGCTGCTTCAAATTCTTCTTGATTTGGCGCAACCCCATGCCAACCGTATTGATTTTCCATGAAGGAAACGCCTTTACCTTTGATGGTATGGGCGACAATCATGGTTGGTTTACCTTTAAATTCACGCGCTTGTTGCAGTGCGTTTTTAATTTCATCGTAATTGTGACCATCGATGGTGATCACATTCCAATTAAAGGCTTCAAACTTTTTATCCAGTGGCAAGGGATTCATGACCTTGGTGATGTCACCGTCAATTTGTAAGCCGTTCAAATCTAAAAACACGACGAGATTATCAAGTTTGTAGTGACCAGCCGCCATCGCTGCTTCCCACACTTGCCCTTCTTGGGTTTCACCATCGCCAAGAATGCTGTAGACACGATAATCCAAAGCTTTTGCTTTATAGGATAGGGCCATTCCGACAGCCGTTGAAATTCCCTGACCTAATGATCCCGTGGACATGTCAACACCATCCACATAAATCATGCTGGGATGCCCTTGTAAGCGCGAATTGATCTTTCGAAAGGTCATCAATTCTTCCGCTTCAATGAAGCCCTTTTCATGCAAGATTCCAAACAAGGCCGGACTTGCATGCCCTTTTGAAAGCACAAATTTATCGCGTTCTTTATCTTTAATGTTTGCACTGGTGATGTTCATTTCTTCAAAATACAACACCGTTATGATGTCTGCGATACTTAAGGAGCCGCCAATGTGTCCTGATTTGGCATTTGCGACCATCTTAATGATGTTCTTGCGCAGATTATTCGCAATCTTTTGTAATTGTTTATTTTCCATGTTTTCTCCTTAGCTATAGGTACATTATACATCATTCAGGCAACGACAAAAAGAGATGCGCCGTTCCTTTATGCCCGATAAAAAAACATCTTTTACAAAAGATGTTTCTATTTTTATTATTTTGTATTGACACCCACCACAACCATGGTGTGGGGGTTGATGGTGATACATTGCGTCTGGATTTTCTCAATCAAACCAGCTTCATTGGCAAGCAAGGTACCATAACCATCCAAACAGTAATAAGCGACATCGTAGGTAGGGTTGAAAAAGATGAGCAGTTCATCAAATTCAATGTACTTGGATACATCCTTAAACCCATACAACAAGATATCTTTATCTAAATCTTTAAAGTAAATATGTTTTTTAATTTGACTGGTTTCGCTGAATTGAAAGACGGGATAGGCCTTGCGTAAAGCAATCATGTCTTTGGTGTAATTGACCACTTCTTTGTAGCGGTCTTTACGTTCCCAGTCCAAACGGTTGATTAAATCACCACTCATGTAGCTGTTGCTGTTGCCGTTTTTCGTACGACAGAACTCTTGTCCGCTGTGTAAAAATGGTACCCCCATGGACACCATCAAGGCCCCAATCATGAGTTTGTGTTTTTTGATGCGCACATCACTACGGTCTTCCTTACAACATTCTTTAATCTTGTCCCAGGATGTGCGATTATCATGGCATTCCACGTAGTTGATGCTCTTGGCGGGGCTATCAAACAGCTGTACGTAAGGTGCCGGCAAAGCATTCCCAACCAAACTCATCTTCATCGCATCCTTGTAGTTCACATCCCCGGTACAATAACCCTTGACGCTTATTTCATGTTCTGCGGTCCGCCCCTTAACATGATCACGATAAAAATCATTGAAATGACCGATGTTGGGCATCTTGTGTTGATTGGCAATCATACCTTTATGCTCATCATCCAAAATGGTGGGCATGTTCCAGCCTTCCCCATACAATAAGATATCAGGTTTAATTTTACGTAATTCTGTATCGATGATATTAAGAGTGTCCA
>JAAZGU010000235.1 GCA_012511085.1 Erysipelothrix sp.
ATTGTGTCGATTGCCCTGTACGGGAGCATTCGTTTTTTGGTGGAAACTTCCACGAGTTCCCAAAAGGTAGCAGTTGTCACTTACAAGAGCAAAGAAGTGTTACGCATTGACATGTCAAAAGATGGCACTTACGTCGTGGATGGCACCTTAGGGGATGTCATCATCGAAGTGAAAGCCAATAAAATTCGCGTGCAAGAAGAAACATCGCCCTATAACATTTGTTCCATCCAAGGCTGGGTGGAATACGCGAAAATCCCGATTGTCTGCTTGCCCAATCATATTATGATTATGATTGAAGCTCAGGGAGATGATCATGATGAGGACATCACGGTCCGATGAGATCCGGGAATCGTGTTCGTAAAATGACGACCATCACAATGCTGTTGGCGATGAGCATTGTCTTTCATATGATTGAACCGGTCATTCCAATGCCAATTCCAGGGGTAAAACTGGGTTTGGCGAATATCTTTGGCCTGGTTGCTTTGTTTTTGTACGGAGCCAAAGAAATGTTTAGCATCAACATCATGCGTGTCATCATTGCGTCCTTGTTGCGCGGGATTATCTTTGGAACTGGATTTTGGTTATCACTTTCGGGTGTTTTGTTAAGCAGTGTGATGGTGATTTTGTTTTATCGTTACAGTAAATTATCCTTAGTTGGCTTGTCGATGGTTGCGGCAACCTTCCATAATGTGGGGCAGATTAGTGCCATCATCATAATATGGGCGTCCATCTTTTTAATCTATTGGCTGCCGCCCATGATTTGGTTGAGTATCCCGACCGGGATCTTGACTGGAACCCTGGCCAAAGAAGCCATTCGTCGTGTTGATAAAAGCAAGATGGATGCGGTGTTGGGGGTTATTAGAAGACGTTGAGGATTTATGAAACAAGTTAAGTTTATTATTAAACATTTAAAAAACAATAGCCTTAAGATGGTGGTGCTCATGGCTTCCGGGGTATTGATCGTAACTTTTACCTTACTGACACCGCTGTTTTTTTCGTATTTTATTGATACGATTATCGGGGATATCCCGAGTCAAAACCACTTGTTTAACTTTTTAGTCAACCAAGTGGGCGGTCTGCAAATCATGCGTGAGCATTTGTGGTTAGCAGGGGTACTGCTGGTGAGTTTAAGTTTAGTCAGTGGTATTTTCATGATTGTGCGTGGGTATTTAAACGGTGCAATCAGTGAGGATGTGGTCATGAACATTCGTCATGAAATGTTTAACCACATCGCCAAGTTGCCCTATGGGGTGTTTGTGAAGCATCAATCCGGTGATTTAATTCAACGCACCACCTCCGATGTGGAAACGATTCGTCGCTTTCTGGCGGCCCAAGTATCGGAGTTTGTGTATGCGCTGTCCATGGCACTCCTATCTGCCTTGATCATGTTTTCCATCAACCCGCAACTGGCGTGGTTGTCCATCATTGCCTTGCCTATTATTTTCTTTTTTGCATTTTTCTACTTCAAACAAATGCAACGTGCTTTTAAGGCAAGCGATGAAGCGGAAGCTGAAATGAGCAACACCATCCAAGAAAACCTAAGTGGTGTGCGCGTTGTCAAGGCCTTCAACAACGAGGCTTATGAAATGGAGAAGTTCACCCAAAAAAATGCGACGTTTCGGGATTTAACCTACCGTCTCATTCATCTTTTGGCCCGCTATTGGGCAATTTCAGACTTTGTGTGTCTGCTGCAAATTTTAGTTGTGGTCGTGGTTGGGATTTATTTCGCCCTGCATCAACGCATTAGCGTCGGCCAGTATTTTGTGTTTGTCTCATACGTATCGATGGTCTTGTGGCCAGTGCGCAACATGGGACGCATTTTATCGGACATGGGGAAGGTGAGCGTATCCATTGATCGGCTCATGGAGATTTTGGATGTCCCCATGGAAGATGTGGATACCGGCTTAACACCGACCATTGCCGGTAATATTTCTTTTGAAAATGTGAGTTTTAAATACGATGATGGGATTACGCATGTGCTGCATGATGTGTCTTTTAAGATTCAACAAGGAGAGCGCATCGCAATCATGGGACCTACTGGTTCGGGGAAATCATCGCTTGTGCATTTGTTGTTGCGCTTGTATGAACCCACCCAGGGTCGCATTTACGTCGATGATGTACCTTTAGACACCATGGCCTTAAAACATGTGCGTCAAAACATAAGCATCGTCTTGCAGGAGCCGTATTTGTTTTCACGATCCATTAAAGAGAACATTAAAATCGCGCATCCCTACGCCAACGATGATCAAGTGGCACACGTGGCAACGATCGCTAACATTGATGAGGTCATTGAGTCTTTTGAAAGTGGCTATGACACCTTGGTTGGTGAACGAGGCGTGACCTTAAGTGGTGGGCAAAAGCAACGCGTTGCGATTGCGCGCAGCATCTTAGCCAACGCACCCGTTTTAATTTTTGATGATTCTTTATCAGCTGTGGATGCTCAAACCGATCAAGAAATTCAACGGGCACTCCAAAACATTGCAAAGGATGTGACCACGATCGTGGTGACGCACCGCATCAACAGCGCGAAAACCGCGCATCGGATTTTAGTCATTGACCAAGGACGCATTGTGCAAGAAGGCAGCCATGAGCAATTGTTAAAAACGCCTGGTTTGTATCAAACCATCGCCAAAATCCAAGAAAGTGAGGATCATGCATGAGTACCTTTCAAGAAGAAACATACAACACATCTTCACTGAATGTACAGTTGTGGAAACAACTGTTGAGTTTGTTGTGGTTGTTTAAAAAACATATTTTAGCCTTGTATGGCTTTATGATTGTGCTTGCCCTGGGCGATGTTATGTTTCCCTTGCTGAATCGGATTGCCATTGACCACTTCATCATTGGTCAAACCAACCTCAACTGGTTACCATATTTTATTGGTGGCTATGTTGTGATGATTATTGTGCAAGCCTTTATGGTGTATGGTTTTATTGACCGCGCTGGCGTGATTGAAACCAAGTTTGCCTACGAAGTGCGGCAACGTGCTTTTAAGAAACTGCAAGAATTGTCTTTTTCTTATTATGATAAAACACCTTCTGGATGGATCATGTCACGCATGACCTCCGACATTCAACGTTTGAGTGATATTTTGTCCTGGGGTTTGATGGACATGGTGTGGGGTGTGGCACTGATGACTGGCATTGCGGTGGTGATGTTGGTGATCAATGCCAAGATGGCGCTTATGATTCTCGGGGTTTTACCAATCTTAGCCATCATCAGCATTTATTTCCAAAAACGGATTTTAATCAACTATCGTGAAGTGCGGCGTGTGAATTCGAAAATCACCAACGATTTTTCTGAGAACATCTTGGGAGCCAAAACGAGTAAAACGATGGCGATTGAAGGCATTCATTTTGATAATTTTCAAATCAACACGCAAACCATGAAAGAACGTGCCATTAAAGCGACGCTTTTAAGCGCCATCTTTATGCCGGTTGTGATGACCTTGGGTGCCTTAAGCAGTGCCGGCTTGTTGGTCTATGGCGGGCATCAAGTGTTGTTGGGAACCTTAGGCTTTGGAACGCTCATGTTGTACACGCAGTACGTGTCGCATTTCTTTGAGCCCTTGCGTCAAATTGCGCGTTTGTTGGCGGAGATGCAACTTGCGCAAGCTTCCGCCGAACGGGTGTTGTCGCTTTTAAACAGTGAACCTGACATCGTTGATAACGACATGGTCATCAATAAATACGGGGATCTCTTGCATCCTAAAGTTGAAAACTACCCAGCAATTGTCGGTGATATTGTTTTTAAGAACGTGACTTTTTATTACAATGAAGCCGAAAAGGTGCTGGAAGATTTCAATTTAACCATCAAAGCAGG
>JAAZGU010000034.1 GCA_012511085.1 Erysipelothrix sp.
AACGTTTGGAGTATGTGTCCTACCATGATGGATTAACCGGACTTTACAATCGTTCCTACTATGAACAAGAACTAAAACGTCTCAATGTCGAGCGGAGTTTACCCATGTCCATTATCTTGGCAGATATCAACGATCTAAAACTCACCAACGATACTTTTGGTCACATGGAAGGGGATCGCCTCATTCAAACCTTTGCGACTATCTTGAAAAAGACCACACGTGCCGAAGACATTGTGGCGCGGATTGGTGGCGATGAGTTTGTCATTTTATTACCCAACACCAACGAACAGGAAGTAACCCTGATTGTGGATCGTATCAATGAGTTTGTGGAGCGAGAAATATCAACAAAAATTAAGCTATCAGCGGCGATTGGTTATATGACCACCAATGAAATTGTGGATTCCATTGACAAGATTTTTGTAATCGCGGAAGAAGCCATGTATCATCAAAAACTACGGGACAAACAAAAACAACAAGCTGACATTCTCAATATCATTGAAGTGAGTTACCGTGAGCGTTTCCCTGAACAATACCTCATGAGCATGGCCATGGTTGACTGTGTTAAAAAGATGCTTGCAACTCAAAATGTGCCAGTCCAAAAAGAGACGGATATTTTATATGCCACCCAGTTTGCCTTAGTTGGTTTACTCAGTGATGAGCGCTTATCATTAACCCATGAAAAGCATCGGATCGCGGAACATGGTTATCATATTTTGAAAAATGTACCTGCCTTTCGTGATGTGGCGGATTATGTATTGGCAATCTTTGAAAACAGCGATGGATCAGGAAAACCGCATGGTTTACACAGTGCGGATATTCCCTTGGCATCAAAAATGATTCGCGTGACTTTGGATTATTATAGCCTTCAAAGTCAAGGTTTAAGACAGAAAAGCATCCTGAAAAAATTGGTTAAAAATGTCAATATCGTGTATGATAAAGAGGTCTTGGATTTATTAATTCAAGCAACAAAGGAAAAGCAAGATGAGAAGATACGATCGTAAAAAACTACCCTTAAAAGCATTTGAGAAATTGGAATTGGCACTGATGCCGACCCGGCATGAGTCAACCATTATCACAAATATTTCCATCAAGAGTGAAAAAATTCATGATTTTTTAAAGGAAAACGATGTCAAAATCTTTGCTTTTGTGCTGTACGCTTGTTTAAAAACTGTGAACGAGTTTCCTGTTTTAAAGCGCTTCGTTTTAAACAGTCAATTGTATGAGCATAAAAATATATCGGTTTCAACCGTCATGAAACGTGATAAAACGGTAGCCGGCGATAGCACGCTGGCAAAGCTAAAGTTTGATCCTGAGGATGGCTTGCAGGATGTGCAAGCGAAACTGAATCAAGCCACGCAACAAACACGTTCAGGAGCGGGTATTGAAGCCGATAAACTCATTGAAGGCTTTGGGAAAATGCCAACCTGGATGTTTAAACTTGCCATTAAAATTATGATGCGCTTGGACAGTTGGGATTTGTTGCCCAATAGCATCATTGATGATGATCCTTTTCATGCCACAGCCGTGATTGCGAATTTAGGGGGCATTGATGGTTTTAGTGTCTTGCATCACTTGTATAATTGGGGAACGGCCTCCATGTTTTTGACCTTTGGGCGTCTGCAAGACGATGGTTCTTTGGATGTCACCTTCAGTGTCGATGAGCGGATTTCGGAAGGCATGGTTTTATTTAAGGCCTTAGCCTATTTCACCGCCATTATGGAGCATCCTTATGACCATGTATGAGAAGCTGAAAGTCGCGGCGCAGAGTTACCCTAGCACGCGCGCTTTGACCTTAAATGGTAAGCATATTACCTTTAAACAATTGCTGGAGAA
>JAAZGU010000236.1 GCA_012511085.1 Erysipelothrix sp.
AATCTTCTATGGTTTCAACTTTTACTGAAGCCTGCCCACATTCTGGATAATTTGGGCAATCTGGAGTGCAGGCTGATATCGCAACATTGCGAAGCTCGCGTGGAATAAAGGCACCAATTTCCTCTTCATCATAGCCCACCAGGAAACTTCTTTCATCTAAGATAATTGGCCGCTTAAGCACCGATGGGTTTTCTTGAATAAACTCAACGAGTTGCTTAATCGACATCTCTTCAATATTAATTTTGGTTTCTTGAATGATCTTTGATCGTTTTGAAATAATGTCTTCTGTCCCATTTTCTGAACGCATCAACAAATGCTTGATTTCACTTTCATTAAGCAATGTTGTAAAGATATTCTTTTCAATAAACTTCAGATTGCGTTCATGCATCCATTGCTTGACTTTGCGACAAGAAGCACAACCAGGAGATGTATAGATAACAATCATAACTGTCCCTCCTTGAACTTTATTATAATATAGAAGTGTCAACTTAAAAAGAAAAACTTGCTTAAATCGTCTAAATATCGGTATTTTTCACAAAATTGTGACACCCGTCAAAATTTTTAATCACTTGAAGAATTACTTATTTAGTGGTTAAATGAATATGGAAAAAAGGAAGTATTTTAATTATGAAAAGAATGTTAAGTGGAATTAAACCAACTGGGGAATTAACCTTAGGAAATTATTTGGGTGCACTCAAGCACTTTGTCAATTATCAAGACACCTACGAGATGTTTGTTTTCATTGCGAACTTACATACAATCACGGTGTATCAAGATCCAAAACAATTGGCAAAACATTTAAAAGATGCAGCCACACTGTATTTAGCAAGTGGTCTTGACCCTGAAAAAGCAACCGTCTTCTTACAAAGCGATGTGCTTGAACACACGCAATTAAGCTTTATTTTAAGTTGTAACACCTATTTGGGTGAGATGAACCGCATGACCCAATATAAGGACAAAGTAAGTCAAGGTGAAACAAACTTGACGGTTGGCTTTTACAGCTACCCAACCTTAATGGCCGCTGATATTTTACTTTATGATGCTGATTTTGTACCGGTTGGCAACGACCAAAAACAACACGTTGAAATCACACGTGATATTGCGGAACGATTTAATAATCGTTATTCAAAAACCTTTGTGGTTCCTGAACCCTTAATTCCAATTGCCGGAGCTCGCATTATGTCTTTAAGTGACCCCACCAAGAAAATGAGTAAGTCCGATGCAGACAACAAAGGTGTCATTTACATGTTGGATAGCCCCGCTCAAATTAAAAAGAAAATCGTGGCTGCCAAAACGGACAGCTTAAATAAAATTCAATACGATCCTGAAAAGCAACCTGGTATTTCAAACCTGATTCAAATCATGGCCGCCTGTCAAGAAGTTCCGATTGCGCACGTTGTGGCCGCTTATGAAGATGCCAATTACGGAACCTTTAAAAAAGCAGTTGCAGAGGTTGTCATTGACACCTTAGCACCCATTCAAGCTCGTTATCATGAAATTAATCAAAGCGACTTGATGGAAAAAACCTTGGCTGCTGGAAAAGCCAAAGCGCAACGCATTGCAGCTAAAAAATTAGTGGAAGTCCAAAAGAAAATTGGCATTGAAATAAGAGAGTAACACCATGAAAACACTTTTTATCTTTATTGTGCTCGCAATCATCCAGGGCCTAACCGAACCAATTCCGGTATCAAGCAGCGGGCATCTCGTTTTAGCGCAGGCTTTATTTAAAATCGAATCCGATGATCCAACACTTGAAATCTTACTGCACCTCGGATCTTTAATCGCCATCATTATTTTTTATTATGGCGATGTGAAAACATTGATTGTCGATAATTTACAATACATCTTCAAGGGTAATCGTAAAAAACAGGCATCTTTTGATTATTTTATTAAATTAGTGATTGCTACGATTCCTGCTGGGTTAATTGGCATTCTTTTTAAGAGTAAAATTGAAGCCACTTTATCGAATCCAAAGCTTGTGGGTGTATTTTTAATTTTCACAGCTGTGGTGCTTGCATCCACCTACCTTGTCAGTAAAAGTGAAAAACAACCAATCACTCCTATCAAAGCCTTGGTGATTGGCATCGGCCAAGCCGTTGCCCTGCTTCCCGGAGTGTCACGGTCTGGCATGACAACTTCAACCGCCATGTTAATCAAGACTGAGCCGGCGGAAGCCATGCGCTTTTCATTCATGATGTTTATTCCAATCGCGGTGCTTGTCATGCTCGTGGGAATTCCTGAAATTATCAGTCAACCTGACTTTTTTAGCCACGCTTGGATGTATGGTATCGCCGCCATCATCAGCGGTGTTGTTACCTATTATGCCATGTCGGTTTTAAAACTTATTTTAAAGAGTCGGAAATACCATTTATTTTCAATCTATTGTTTTGTAGTCGGTGTCATTGCATTAATCATTTTCTAGGAGGTCATCATGATCCAAATTAATAACATTACAAAAGTTTATTCGAAAAAAGTAAAAGCCGTTGACCAGTTAACCTTAACCATTCCCGATGGAAAGATTGTTGGTTTTATTGGACCCAACGGCGCTGGTAAAACAACCGCCATTAAAATGATGTGTGGTATTTTAAAACCGGATACTGGCAACGTGCTTTTAAATAGTTTTGATATCACGAAAGAACCTTTAGAAGCGAAAAAGCAATTTGGTTACGTCGCTGATGAAGCCGATATCTTTTTGCGTTTAAAAGGCATTGAATACCTGAATTTAATGGGTGATATTTATGAAGTTGAACCATCGATTCGGATTGAACGCATTCAGAAGTATGCCCAGCAATTTGGCATGAGCGATGCACTTAACGATAAAATTTTATCTTACTCCCATGGCATGC
>JAAZGU010000237.1 GCA_012511085.1 Erysipelothrix sp.
ACGTTAAGCGGTTCATCAATTCTTTCATGCAGGCAAATTCAACCTTTTCACGTATGTACAAAACATCCGCAATATGATCCAGGTCGATTTGTGTCACAAAGGTACCAATATGTGAGCGTACTTCTAATAAACCATCAAGTTCGAGTCGTTTAAAAGAATCCCTTACTGGGGTTCGCGAGATTTTATATTTATTTGCGCTATCGATTTCACTTAATGCACTCCCCGGTTCGATGTCCATAAAAATAATTTGTTGTTTTAACTCTCTGTAAATTGCTTCTGATTTTTGTGCATTCTTCTTCATACTATCGTCTACTCCATAACTTAATACTACTACATTCAAGTAAACTAGCAAAAAAGTCTCTGATTAAAAATTTAATCATGAAGTTTTTTAACAAGAATTTTAAACGTACGACCGCGTGCTTCAAAATTTGTGAATTGATCATAGCTTGCACAGGCCGGTGAAAATAAAATCACATCCTGAGCTTGCGCTAAGTCATACGCTAACCTTAAGGCAGCTTGTAAATCATCAACCACGTGCGCCATTGGGAAGGTGGCTTTTAAAAGCTGCTTGGTTTGTCCAAACACAACCAAGGCTTTCATGCGGTGTACTTCCGCCTTTAAAATATCAAAACTAATCTTTTTATCATAACCCCCGGCAATTAAAATAACCGGCTTTTCAAAGGCTTGTAAGGCAACTTGCGTTGATTCGGGGTTGGTGGCCTTGGAATCGTTGTAAAATTTAATTCCTGCAATGGTATCCACGTATTCAATGCGATGTTCCACACCCTTAAACGCCTGCAAGGCTTTTTGAATGACGGGTGGCTTGACACCCAAACACGTCGCTGCCGCCGCTGCGATCATCGCGTTGGTGATGTTATGGGCCCCTAAGACCTGCAATTCACGCACATCAAACAAAACAAGACCATCCATCATGACCTTGCCATCCACAAGCATGACATCCGCCGCTTCTTTTTGTGAGAGTGTGATCACTTGCCCTTGATGGGGACGATAGGTCGCCTTAATCGTCGCATCATCCAAGTTAAAAATGAAATAATCGTCCGCCCTTAAATTTTTCACAACTTTCCACTTAGCATCATAATAAGCTTCGACACCGGGGTACACATCCAAATGATCCGGTGCTAAAGACACCAAAGTCGCGACACGTGGATGAAAGTCATAGGTGTTGCTTAACATAAAGCCTGCCATTTCAATGGCGCCATCGGCTTGATCTACATCTGGATGCTCATACACAACTTTACTTAAAGGCACCCCGACATTACCACCGACAAACCCAAAAGGTGTGCCTGCTTTTAAAATCGCACCACACATTTCCACGGTTGTGGTTTTACCGTTGGTACCGCTAATCGCAATCAAATTCCAATGCGGCACAAAGTGCTGCGCAAATTCGACTTCATTGACAATGCGATGTTGGTTAGCCATGGCTTGCACAAAAAGATGAGCATCAGGAATCCCAGGGTTTTTAATGACCCACTTAAAACCACGATGAATTAAAGCTTGATGAAAGCCACCATCAAAAACACGCACACCCAGCGCTTCCAATTCAGCTTTGTTGTTAAGGGGACGCTCATCAGTCAAATAGACCGCAAAGCCTTTGGCAATCGCTAACTTTGCTGCCCAGGTACCACTGAGTGCACCCCCTAAGATGCATACTAAATCCATAAGGCACTCCATAAGCCCAGCACTAAAAAGATAAGACCCAGCAACCAAATAAATTGCACCACCCGCTTTTCTTTCCAGCCGGCTAAGACAAAACTATAATGAATCGGTGTGTAGGCAAAGATGCGTTTTTTAAAGATGCGCACAGAAAGTTGCTGCAAAACAACGCAACCCGTTTCCCAAATTAAAACACCTACTAAAATGATGTATGAAAATTCAACCTTCAACAACATGGCATAGGCTGCCATTAAAGCGCCAAGCGCTAAGGAACCACCATCACCCATAAAGATTTTGGCTGGAAACATGTTGTATTTTAAATACGCCAACAAGGAGCCAATCAACATGGCTGCCAACATCGTCAATTGTTCATTTTTAAAGACGTAGCTGATAATCGCTAAGCCCGCAAAGATTAAAAGTGACACCCCAGCGGCTAAACCGTCCATACCATCGGCAATGTTGACCGAGTTGACGCTAGCCACCATGACAAACACGCCAAAGGCAACATAGATTAAGACCGGTAAGATTAAATCAAAGTGGCCAAACATGGGAATTGGAATCACAATTAAGGTAGTGATGCGGGTTAAAGCTCCTAAGACAAACAACAAGGAAATCCCGATTTGAAAAAACAAACGCAACGCCACAGGCAGCCCATCGTTTTTACCTTCGGTAGCGATTTTATAATCATCGATTACACCCAATAAGAAAAACGCCAAAAACACAAAAAGTGCCAAAAGCGTTTCAATTTGTAAATTCACATGGTAGGTAATCACCAACAAGACAAAAGGAATCAAGACAAACAAAACGCCCCCAAACATTGGGGTTGCGGCTTTATCTTGATAGGCATCAAGCGCGTATTCACTTGCGGTTTGTTTGATGTTGTGCTTTTTTAAAAGATTAATCCACCAGGGATACATCAAATAGGTGAAGCTGTAACTCATCAACAAACCGATGACGATTCCAATCCATTTCATTGCGTCAC
>JAAZGU010000035.1 GCA_012511085.1 Erysipelothrix sp.
GCACGGCAAGCCTTGGAGATTTTAATCAATGATGGCCGTATCCAACCGGGCCGCATTGAGGAAGTCGTTGAAAAGGTGCGTTCCGAACTTGAAGAAACCATGCTTAAAACCGGTCAAGAGACAACCTTTAAACTGGGGCTTCACAAAATCGATCGCGAAATTCAACGCTTATTGGGCCGCTTACGTTACCGTTACAGCTACGGTCAAAATGGTTTAGCCCATAGTGTAGAAGTGGCGCATTTAACGGGCATGATGGCTGCTGAACTTGGCTTGAATCAAACCTTAGCCAAGCGTGCGGGTCTCTTGCATGACATTGGAAAAGCCTTGGACTTTGAAATGGAGGGTTCTCACATTGAATTGGGGGCGCGTGTTGCGAAGAAACATGGCGAACATCCAATTGTCATTAATGCGATTGAGTCCCACCACGGTGAAAAAGAAGCAACCAGTGTGATTGCGACCTTGGTCGCAGCTGCCGATACATTGTCAGCGGCACGCCCAGGTGCGCGCTTTGAATCGTTTGAAAACTACATCAAACGTTTAGAACAACTTGAAGAAATTGCCCAATCCTTTGAAGGGGTTGAGCGTGTGTTTGCCATCAGTGCCGGCCGTGAAATCCGCGTGATGGTGGTTCCAGAAAAATTAGATGATTTAGGAGCGCATAAAGTCGCACGTGACATTCGTGAGAAGATTGAAAACGAATTAACCTATCCGGGACAAATTAAAGTGACCGTGATTCGTGAATTGCGGGCTTCTGAATTAGCGAAATAATGAAGTTATTGTTTATTGGTGACATTGTGGGCGCCGTCGGGCGTCACATTGTAGCGCAACGTCTACCTTATTACAAAAGTTTGTATGAGGTAGATTTTGTCGTTGCCAACGGTGAAAACGCTGCTCATGGCAAGGGCCTCACAAAGAAGGTTGTGAATCAGCTCTTAGCCAGTGGCATTGACGTCATTACCTTGGGAAATCATAGCTATTCTAAAAAAGATGTGTATGACCTTGATACGGCATTACCGCTTTGTTTTCCTGGGAACATGGTCGGGAGATTTCAAGATCGTCATACCGTGGTTTTAGAAAAAGGTGACATCAAATTTGCCATCAGCAGCGTGTATGGTGCGGTCTTTATGGATAACGTTGATTTTTCACCGTTTATCATGATGGATCGCATCTTAAAACAATACCCTGACCATGCCCATATCATTGATTTTCATGGGGAAGCCACGGCGGAAAAACAAGCCTTCATGCATTACTACAAAGATCAAGTGAGTGCCGTGCTAGGGACGCATACGCATGTGCAAACGGTAGATGCAGATATTTTTAATGGGTGTGCCTACATCAGCGATGTTGGCATGTGCGGTGGTTACATCTCGATTTTGGGTCGCGATTTAGAAGAAGCCCTCGATATGATTGTGCATCAAAAGCAAACCCATTACAAACCCGCAAGCAGTCCCGCACTCTTTAGTGGTGTTATGATTGATTTTGATGAAAACATGCGAGCGGTTAGCATCGAACGCATCTATGAAAAACCATCAGAAAATTTGCGTTGAAAACTGATTTGATTGTGATATAATTAGCTCGTTAGGAGGTTGTTTTTATGCCTGTACGAGTAGAAAAAGACTTATGTATTGGTTGTGAAGCATGCATTAGTGTTTGCCCGACGAGTGCGTTAGTGATGGAAGACGATGGAACCGCATTTTGTCATGAAGATTTATGCATCGATTGTGGTGCTTGCATTCCAGTCTGTCCCACTGAAGCAATAATTGAAGTGTAGAACCAAGCATGGCTTGGTTTTTTTAAGAAAGAGTGGTTGAATGAAAGATTACTTTAGTTTACCGGATTTGAAAAAAGCAAAATCACGGACCAAACGTGATGTCCGTGTTGATTATAGTTTCGATTTACCGCCGGAGACCATTGGTCTTGGCAATCACAAAACATTTTATTTACGAACCTACGGCTGTCAAGCAAATTTCAGAGACAGTGAAACCATCGTTGCCTTGTTGTTGGCGATGGGTTTTCGTGAGAGCGAAAGCATTGAAAGCGCAGATTTGATTTTACTTAACACCTGCGCGATTCGTGAGAATGCGGAAAATAAAGTGTTTGGGGAAATCGGTAATTTAAAACATTTAAAGACTGAAAACCCCGAATTGATTATTGGGGTTGGGGGCTGCATGCCGCAAGAGGAAAGTGTGGTTCACAGAATCTTAAAGACCTATCATCAAGTCGACCTTATTTTTGGAACCCACAACATTCATCGCTTGCCGGTGCTGATTCACCATGCCATGTTTTCCAAGGAGAAAACGGTGGAAGTGTTTTCAAAAGAAGGGGATGTCATTGAAAACTTACCCGATCATCGCTTTAACGATGTGAAAGCTTTTGTCAACATCATGTACGGCTGTGACAAGTTTTGTACCTATTGCATCGTACCTTACACGCGTGGTAAAGAACGTTCGCGTTTGATGGACGATATTTTAAATGAAGTCCAGCAGTTGCTGGAACAAGGCTATCAAGAAATTACACTGCTGGGTCAAAACGTGAATGCCTACGGTAAAGATTTAGACATGGAAGAAGGTTTTGCGCTGCTCTTGGAGGCGGTTGCGAAGCTGGATGTACCGCGCATTCGTTTTATGACCTCGCACCCTTGGGATTTTACTGAAACCATGATTGATGTGATTGCAGCGTATGAAAACATCATGCCTGCCATTCATTTACCGATGCAATCGGGCAACGACGATGTTTTAAAACTGATGGGACGTCGCTACAGCATTGCGGAGTACAAGGCCTTGTTTGATGCGCTGAAAGCAAAAGTCAAAAACTGTGCCTTTTCGACCGACATTATTGTTGGTTTTCCCAATGAAACGGATGCCCAATTTGAAGATACGATGACCATGATTGAATATTGTCAGTTTGATCAGGTTTATAGTTTCATTTATTCACCGCGCGCTTACACGCCGGCCGCTAAGTTTCATGACAACATTTCAATGGA
>JAAZGU010000036.1 GCA_012511085.1 Erysipelothrix sp.
ATTTGTTAAAACACCCAATTACACTTGTACCTATGACAATGGCATCTGCGCTACTGAAAGTACTTAAATACTATAAAATCAACGCGCAGGTCAAGTGGGTTAATGATATCCTGATAGATAACAGAAAATGCGCTGGCATTTTATGTGAAAGCACCAATTATGGTCAGTATATCATCGTTGGAATTGGTATTAATGTTGCGATTTCACAATTTCCTAAACAACTTGCAGACATTGCAACCTCAATCAACCAACACACCCAACAACCCATAAACATGAACTTATTTGTTGGACAACTAATTCAAACCTTCAATCGCATATCAACCTATCCCGCTGTTGATATGTTGCAACAATATAAACATTTTTGTATCAACTTAAATAAACAAGCGCTTATCACACATAACAACCAACTTTATCAAGGTTTGATTCGAGATATTGATAAAGACGTTCGTTTGATTTTTACTTCAAAAGAAAAAGAGGAAGTGTTTCCTCTTGTTTCGACTTCACAAATCATCAACCTGTTTGATGACTGATATTTAGATTATTGCGATTGGGCTTGCATCAGTTGTTGTATCTTTTGTAACAGCTGTTGATAACCTTCATGGGCATCAACTGTGTCAATAACGGTTGCTTCCATAACACACATCCCGTTGCGATTTGCATTGGAAATAAATTCAACAACGTCATCATATTCCAGCGCAATGCTCTCGTGTTTTAAATATTGCACTGCTTGTTCACTAATAATTGGTGTGTAGAGTGCTTTTATTTTTGCGACAACCATTAGCATCGCCGCTGCCTTGCCAACAACTTTATCCACCACAATTGCATCTTCCAAACGTTCTGGACATTCTCTTAGCCATTGGATCCAAGGACGAATCCCCTTTAAATCAGATGTTAAAAGATCCTTCCCGTTGTACACGGCACAAACGACATCTTCTTTTTCTAAATATGTTTTTAATTGTTCAAGTGTCATACATCCTCGCTTTGTTTTCTTAATATTTGTGTTTAATTTTAAATAACTTTAATCTCTTTTAATATAGCCTAGCTTATCAAGACCAAAAACAAGCACAGGTACCAGTAACAGTTGGATGATAATTCCAGGAATTCCAGCCATCACCACACCCGATAACCACACCATTGGCGTTGGCAACTTCACAAAGAAGAAACTGGTCATAATCCAGACAACAATAGTTGCAACCAACCTGCCACTAATCATGGCCCCCACCAAGGACACATAGACGTTAAGCTTAAGACGTCGATACAATATACTTGTCATTAAACCATACGTCGCAAGCTCAAAAGTCATAAACGGTAAAACTGGAAAAACAGGTGGCATGCTTGTCAAAAGTGAACTCAGAATTGGTGTTGTGATTCCAACAATAATTGCAAAAGGTGCATTAAGGACAAAACCAGCCAATAAAACCGGAATATGCATCGGTAAAAAAGCAGCTCCTTGTCCAATGGCATGAAATGCAATTGGTAACACAATACCAAGCGCAATAAAAAAACTAGCCAATACAATTTCCCTAACGATGTTTGTTTTCATTTCTACCTCCCATTAAAATGACAAAACAATACATCACTTCTGTGATATTTTCTACCTTCTTGGTTATTTAATTATTTCAAAATTAATCTAAATGGGTTTGTACCCACTTTAAATTCAGTATATCATACCTTTTCTTTATCGAATTCGGTTCAAATAAAACGTGCTATTTCTGCAACGGCCGCCGCAATCATTTTCGTTAGTGAGATACTTTTAACACCAACAATGTAATTGTTGCATTTGTTAATTGGAATTAAAATGCGATGCGCAGGACTTTGTCCAATCGCGGTTGCCATGATCGGTGTAATCTCTCCATGAAATGAATCCGCAACAACAACACCAACCGGACCCACAATAATATCTGCAACTTTTGCATTGTGTACAACCGCATTTTCACCCGTTGCAGCGATGTCCGCCTTGGCCTTCATCATGTTTGCTGTTGCGATTGAATTAGTTCCAACTGCAAGAATACTAACATCCGAAAAATTCTCACGAATCACACTAATGATTTGATAGCCAAGTTTGCCCCCTTGCCCATCAATGACAAGGATTTTTTTCACATGATTATGATTCATAAATCCTCCAAATCAATACTTGTTACTCTTATTATGTCATAAATTTCACAAATATAATAGTCATTTTTAGATTGCCTTGGTCGCTATCTTGAAGTCAACACTTTAAGTGCGTGTGCACGTAGTTGCGCAAACTGGTCCGTGCTCGCTAAAATACAATTCGGTTTTTGATATCTGTTTGTGCGTTGGTCAAACAGGGTTTGGCCTTTCGTAATGTGCCCACAAAGCTCAACATCCACATGCACTTCCTTAAAATCAAAATACTCAGGTTTTGTAACAACCAGCATCGCAACCAAATCATGGATAAAATAAATATCATCGTGCTTCATTAAATTAACCTCAGTTTTTGAATTAACAATTTCAAAAAGCTTTTTTGCCTTTGAAGGATGTGAGGCTTGTAAAGCTAAGAGCCATGCTTGATTAAAGTGACAAGTTTCTGTCGTATCAAGCGGTACAATTATGCAATTTAACCCAACATCGATGACAACCTTTGCCGCGTAGGGATCGGATGCTATATTGAATTCTGCACTGCTGGAATAATTGCCACTTACAATCCCACCACCCATAATCACAAGCTGCTGAATCTTAGTTTTTAAATGCGGATACACGAGCATCAATTTCGCAACATTGGTCAAAGGCCCAATCCC
>JAAZGU010000037.1 GCA_012511085.1 Erysipelothrix sp.
GAACCGGGGATTTATGTGGATATTGTATCAAAAGAACCGCTGTTTAGTTCCTTGGATAAGTACGATGCGGGCTGTGGTTGGCCTTCATTCGTCAAGCCAATTTCAAAATTAAAAGAAGTCGCTGACTTCTCTTTTAACATGCATCGCATCGAAGTGCGTTCTCAAGTGGGGGATTCCCATCTTGGTCATGTGTTTAATGATGGACCCCAAACACGAGGTGGGTTGCGCTACTGCATCAATGGTGCGGCGCTCGAGTTTATTCCCAAAGCTGAGCTTGAAGCGAAAGGCTATGGTCAGTACATAAAATTATTTGAAGAGTGAGCGCATGCCGATAAAACTTACGTGACGTCCGCATATGTGATCACGGCGATAGGAAAAATACAAATCTGGATAATCGTAGGTGCAATGTGGATGCACATGTACCTGCTCAAGCTTGATACCTGTGGCTTGCATTTGGGCGAGGTTAATACCAAGGACATCCAAGTATGTTTGATTCTTTTTATATATGATATAAGGTCGATAGACTGGGTGGTTGGTGTTGATGAGCTCAACAACATCTGCTTGAATTTGGAAGTTGTGACTTCTTAGAGAAGGCCCAACGTAGATGGTTAAGTCATGTGGATTGACCTGTTCTTTGTCAATCCAGGTGTTGATAAACTTTTGTGTGATTGCTTTTAGAGAACCGCGCCAACCGGCATGCACAATGCCGATCAAAGGTTTGCTTGGATCAATAAAAATGATTGGAATGCAATCAGCATGAAACATGGCTAGCATCACATCGGGTAAATCCGTATAGAGCGCATCGACATTATTGAGACTATCCGCAAGGGAAAAGGCACCACGCCCCAGCTCGTGGTGTTTTATTTTGTGAATGACATCCCCATGCACAACGCGTGGAAACACCCATTGTTTGAGTGGGAAGTTAAGGGTTTCGGCAACACGTTGTCGGTTGTCTAGGACCGCTTGATGTTGATCGCCAACATAAAAAGCCATGTTGAGTTCATCATACGGGGCCACACTAAAGCCTGGCTTACGCAAGGTCATTCCACTTACAAAGTCTTTATTATTTAAGTAATAATGGACCATAAACACCTCAATATGTGCTATTGTATCATGGTCATCTTAGGACTCACAACAAAAGTTCATGTTTTTAGCACTTGTTAGTTGACAGTGCTAATGTGTTTCGTTATAATATTAGCAGAGTAAGTGATATACTGCTAAGGTGGTGAGCTATGTTAAGTGATCGTAAGGTACAAATTTTCAAAGCGATTGTCGAAGAATTCATTCAGACGGCAGAACCAGTTGGTTCTAAAACGTTATTAAAAAAGTACAAATTTAATTTCTCTTCGGCAACCATTCGAAACGAAATGATGGAGCTTGAATCGATGGGATTATTAGAAAAGACCCACACATCCTCTGGACGGGTACCCTCGGTGAAAGGCTATCATTTTTATGTCGAGCATTTAATGGAGGATGAAAGTACTGATCAAATTGAATTTGCGTTAGCGCAAGTGTTCTCGGATCGCCGTCTCAATGTGAATGAGGTCATTAAAAAGAGTTGCGATATCTTATCGCAGATGACCAACCTCACAACCATTGTCTTAGGGGTCGAATCACAAACTCAACGTCTAGAAAACGTGCAGGTGATTCCACTAAGTGAACGCAGTGCCATGGCAGTCTTTGAAACAAACAAAGGCCATAGTGAGAGTCGAATTTTCCATTTTGAAGAACAACTATCCACCAGTGACATTCAAGTATGGTGTCGTGTTCTCAATGATCGACTCATTGGCACACCGCTTGATGAACTGGTCGATAAGCTGCAATTTATTCGACCCATCTTAGCGCGCAAAGTGGATCAATACGAAGTGTTATTTGAAGCGTTTATGAATGCCTTTTTACGGTTTGCTGCGGATAACATGTATTTCAGCGGGCAAGCGAATTTGCTCAATCAACCCGAGTTTGCGGACATCGAAAAACTTAAGCAAGTTATGAAGCTCTTAGAAAACAGTGCTTTGTGGCGCAGCTTGGGTCACAACAAAGGCGATCTTTTGTTACAAAAGGATGACCAAGCACAACTTGTTTGGATGAACGATATGGCGGTTGTGTCCTCATCGATTAAAATTAAAGATCATAACCACGCCCAGTTGATGGTGTTGGGTCCAAATCGGATGGACTATAATCGCATTCTATCGATGATTAAAACGTTAACAAAAGCGATTGAACAAATTTATGGAAAGGAATCTGAGAATGAGTAGTAAAGAAAAAAAGAAACCCAACGTTAAAGAAGTTCAAAAAGAAGATGAAACGCATGATGCTTCAGTTGATGAAGAAGCACCGACGGAGCTGGAAAAGGCATTTGCGACGATTCGTGATTTGGAAACACAACTTGAGGCAAGTCGCAACGACTATTTAAGAGTGTTTGCCGATGGCGAGAATCGTAAGAAACGCATGATGGCTGATCTTGAATTAAGGAAAAACGCCGCGCTTCGCGATTATTCCTTAAACTTGTTAGCTGTTGTTGATAACTTTGAAAGGGCGCTCGCCCAAGAAGAGCATGATTTTGATTCCTTGAAAAAAGGAGTTGCTATGATTTATCAACAATTAATGGATGTGCTTGCCAGTGAGGGCGTCGTTAAAATTGAGGCCTTGCATCAAGAGTTTGATGCCAACAAGCATCATGCAATTACAACTGAAGAAAGTGAAGACATGGAACCCAATCACGTCATGGAAGTGTTCCAAGAAGGGTACATGTTTAAAGATAAACTATTGCGGGCCAGCATGGTCAAAGTGAGTGAAAGGAAGAGTGAAGAAGAATGAGTAAAATTATTGGAATTGACTTAGGTACAACAAATTCTTGTGTGGCAGTTTTAGAAGGTAAAGAAGCTGACGTTATAAC
>JAAZGU010000038.1 GCA_012511085.1 Erysipelothrix sp.
CAAACGGAAGTGATGCCCTTGTTTGATGAATTGATGCAAGCCTACGAAGTCCGGTTGCAGGAATTCAAAGACCCTAAGAAAAAGTAGTTGTTTATGTTTTGAAAACATTGAAGGAAGCAGTATAATAAATAAGTGATGATTAAAAATAAAAGGAGAAGTATATGAGTAAAGAATTACCACTTCGAAGTGATGTTCCAGTCGCTTTAACCTGGGACCTAACAAGCATTTATGCAGATGATGAAGCATGGGAAGCCGCTTTTGAAAAGCTTTCGCAAACACTAGGTGAGAGTCAAGCTTTCAAAGGTAAACTTGGTGAAAGTGCTCAAAGTTTGTTGGATGCGATTTTATTTCAAGAAAAAATTGCGCAAGAGCTTGGTTTTTTATACGTGTATGCGCATTTACAATTTGATACAGACACGACCAACTCCAAGTACGCTGGCTATTTCAGTCAGGTCCAAGGATTGTATGCGCAAGTGATGGCAGCCTTTTCATTTTATAAGACGGAATTGTTAACCTACGATGAAGATCTTATTTTTGGATATTTGGATGAGTTGGAAGCCTTAAACAAATACAAACATGATCTCAGAATCATCTTTGATCAACGGCCTCATGTTTTATCGGAGCCAGAAGAGCGTATTTTAGCGGAAGCCTATGAAGTTTTGGATGCACCCACGTCCATCTTTGGTATGTTAAACAACGCGGATTTAACCTTCCGGAAAGTTTTGGGTGAAGATGGCACTGAACAAACCTTATCGCATGGTCGTTACACTTTGTTTTTAGAGAGTAAAAACCGTGATGTGCGTCGCGATGCCTTCATGGCTATGTATGAGGCTTTCTCTGGTTTAAAGAACACCTTTGCCGCGACGTTATCAGCGACCGTTAAACATCATAATCTGAATGCTCGTTTGCGTGGTTTTGAAAGTGCCCGTGCGGCAGCTTTATTTAGTAACCACATTGATGAGGGTGTTTATGATGCCTTGGTGGAAGCCGTGAATTCACGCTTGGACCTTCTGCATCGTTACGTTGATGTGCGTCAAAAGGCATTGCAACTCGATCAGGTGGCTATGTATGACATGTACACACCGCTGGTTAGCGATGTCGATGTGAAATTTACCTATGAAGAAGCTCAAACACTCATTTTGGATGCCCTGAGTATTCTCGGTGATGAATACGTGGCCGTCTTAAAACAAGCCTTTGCGGAGCGTTGGATCGATGTCATGGAGAACAAAGGTAAACGTTCCGGTGCTTATTCTTCCGGTTACTATGGCACCAACCCTTACATCTTAATGAACTGGCAAGACAACATTGATAATGTCTTTACTTTAGCGCATGAACTGGGCCATAGCGTCCATAGTTATTTCACGCGTAAGTATCAGCCTTTTGTATACGGTAACTATTCCATCTTCTTGGCAGAGGTTGCATCAACCACCAATGAAATCCTATTGACCGATTACATGCTTAAAAAATACGACGATAAAAACTTACAGGCATATTTAATCAACCATTACTTGGATGGTTTTAAGGGCACTGTCTTTAGACAAACGCAGTTTGCGGAGTTTGAACATTTGATTCATCAGAGCGATCAACAAAACATTCCGCTGACAACCGATTTCTTAACCAAACAATATTTTGATTTAAACAAGAAGTATTACGGTGATAAGATGCATTATGATTCAGAAATTGGCTATGAGTGGGCGCGGATTCCCCATTTCTACATGAATTATTACGTGTATCAGTACGCAACTGGCTTTAGCGCTGCTTCTGCTTTGAGTGCGAAGATCCTAGCAGATCCAGAAAAGGCCGTGGGGCCCTATCTCGATTATTTAAAAGCAGGCAGTTCTGATTATCCGATCGAAGTTCTTAAAAAAGCAGGCGTTGATATGTCAAGCAACGCCGCTACTAAAGCGGCATTGGAAGTGTTTCAACAACGTCTTAAGGAGTTGGAAGCACTCTTATAAAAAATAACCCTGGGTCAAGCTTGACTCAGGGATTTTTTTATTTTCTTATATTGATACATGCGTTCATCCGCAAGTTTCAGTAAGTCCTCAATCGAATTGCCTTCTTCTTTAAATTGGGCAACCCCGTAACTGATGGAAATCTTAATTTCACAACCGTCGTATTGAATTGGATGCTTGCGCAGTAGAGTGTTGATGTTCTCCATTTTTTCTTTAATGGCACCGGTGGTGCTGTTAAACAAGAGCCCCACAAACTCATCGCCACCAAAGCGGGCAAAGATGTCGCTTTCGCGCACGCAATCACGGATGGCTTGCGCAATATGAACCAGCACATGATCACCGGCTAAGTGTGAATGTTGGTCGTTGACTTGTTTTAAATCATTTAAATCCATCATGACCAAATGAAATTGTTCGCCATAACGTTGCGCACGTTTGATGACCAGCTCTCCGTATTCGTCAAAGAAATGACGATTATGAAGTTTAGTGAGGCGATCAAAGCGCGATAGGTAGGCTTTCTCTTCATAGAGCAAGCGGTTGGTTACCGCAATTTCAATTGATTTACTAATGAATTCAACGGCATCCAAATCATAGGCTGTGAAAGCGTGTTTTTCGAGGGAATCAATGCTGATGAGACCGTAAATTTTACCTTGAAAGTAAATGGGTGCGTTGATTGATGACTGCAAATAGGCGTTTTCACCGTAAGCAGTTTTTACGGGGATAAAGTTCTCAAGCAAGGTTGCGTTTGAAATTTTCTCCGCCTTGTCTAATTGCCCATTGGTTTCGCGATACAGAAATGATTTTTCCAAAGGCAGGCGGAACTTGTCGATCTCATCGCTGTAGCCATAACTGGCAGCGGTACTTAGGACCTTGTTTTCATCAAGTACTAAAATCGAACCCAGTGTGGTTTTTTCAATGGCTTGCAGCGTGGTGTTTAAAATAAAGTCAAAAAATTCAGACAGACTTGTGCTGTCCAAAATGAGATTGGATATTTTAATCATGAGCGCGCGCAAGTGCGCAATTTGCACCATGTTGTTTTCCACATGTTTGCGGGCACTGATGTCATTAAACATCACAAAAGTTGCGTCTTGATGATTATAGATGATTGGCTTAAGTGTCGCATCGAAATGACGCGTTGTCCCATCCGCGCGTGTGATTGTGATTTCTTGATGTTCCGCATCCGTTAATTGAAAATCTTCATTTAAATCGTAGGTGTGAATATTAAATTCTGGTTTTCCCACAGCGGCTTTGAAACATTGATTGGCATACAAAAGCTGTCCGTCTTTAAAAATGATGACGGGCATTTTGATAAAGTGATTAAACTGTTGGAGAAAACCATGACCAATTATGTTTTGTTCATTATGTATCATCGCTTGACCCCCGATGTTACTTGCATTATATAAGAGATAGCGAAGACTTGCAATCTCGGGAGCGCTTTATCATAATGAATGAAAGAGGTGAACCATGAAAATTATTGATTTACATGCTGATATTGGGATGGATGTCCTAAAAAAGCATCAGGAGCATATCAAGGATGTGTTGACGACGTATCATCTTGAGAAATTAAAAGCCGGGGATGTCTTTGGTGTCAACATGGCTTGTTTTTTTAGTGGGGATGAAACTTTGGATGTCGCTTATGATATGGTGGAAGCTCTCCATGGGGAGATCGTTACCCACCACGACGTGCATTTGGTGTTGGATGGTAAATTTAAAGATGATAAGCTCAACGCGCTCATGTCGATTGAAGGTATGGGCTTTATCGAAGCAGACGCCACTGACTTTCTGAAGTGGGCTTATGAAAAAGGCGTGCGCATTGGATCGCTTTGTTGGAATGATTCCAACGCTTTGGCGACTGGCATTTCCGGTGATCCGGCGCGTGGTTTAACAACCTTTGGAAAAAGAGCGATTCAAACCATGAATGAGCTTAACATGGTGGTTGATGTTTCGCACACCAACGAAAAGACCTTTTATGATATTTTAGAGACCAGTAAAAAACCAATCATTGCGACCCATAGCAACGCGCGGGCTTTGTGTCATGTTGATCGGAATTTAACCGACCAACAAATCAAAGCCATCGCTCAAAACCAGGGTTTGATTGGTTTAAACGCAGTGCGTAAATTTATTAGTGATGATGAGGCTCAACAAAATGCATTGACGCTTGCTCAGCATGCGCAATACATGGCGAACTTGGTGGGTTATCAACACCTGTGCATCGGTTTTGACTTTATGGACTTTTTAGAACCACCCTATGGTCGCAATGCCATGGCTAGCGACTTGCAGGATGCAAGTATGTCCCAAAATTTTATCAAGGCTTTAGAAACGGTTGGTTTTACCAAGACGCAAATTGCAGCGATTGCTTATCAAAATGTCATTGACTTTTTTGAAAATTTATGATTTGGTGAAGACCATTTTTAAGGCTTCTCGAATTTTAATTTTATTACCGTAATTTAAAGAACCCATGCGATAAATTTTAATGGATAAATAAGCTAGGAATAAGGTTGTGGAAATCATCAACACCATGGACGTGGCAAGTTCATACCAAGGAATCGAGGTTTGAAAATTGCGAACCGGCATCGTTAAGATGGAGGTGAAGGGCACAAAGGATGCGACTTTCACCAGCCATAAGCCCGGCATCTCCATCGCAAAGGCAGAAATACCATAACCAACCATGAAAAGCAAGGTTACTGGTGTGATGCTGGAGTTGACATCTTCTAATTTGGTAACCAGCGAACCAAGGGCGGCGTATAAAAACAGATACAACAAATAACCGACCGCTGTAAAGAGTAAGAAGACAAACACGTTGCCGAAGGTTAAACCATGAAACAAACCTTCCACGATTGTGGTCGGGTAATTAACTTTATTAAGCAGGAAACCGAAGATG
>JAAZGU010000039.1 GCA_012511085.1 Erysipelothrix sp.
AAAATATAAAAAATGCAAACAAATGCATTTTATAAGGGAGAATTAGCAAATCTTATTTGTGATTCGCTTTTTTTTGGTACAATAGTACCATAGAAATGGGGATGTGTTTTGTTTTCGATTTTTAAGATGCCAAAAGGCTACAGCAAAAGTATTCACAGCTTTGTCATCATTCTCAGTGTTTTTGGCGCGATTATGGTAACCAGTGCCAGCATGTATCAGAACATTGATGTTTTTCGGGTTGGTTTCACTTTAGCTAAAAACTTTGGGATTATCATTGCTGGTTATTTTTTAATGTTAGCAATCGCAAAACTAGCGACACTTCCCCGTATCAAAGCGATTATTTTCCCACTTGCGATTATCATGGGTGTCGTGTTGTTGATTCCTTTGTTTTTTGCAGCGCGTGGCGGTGCGAAAGCATGGATTGCACTTCCTTTAATTCCTTTTACGATTCAACCCAGTGAATTTGCGAAAGTTGTTGTGATTTTATTGTTTGCGATTTATGCAGGTGATGTTCCAACTGCCCAAAAAAGTTGGCTTGAAATTATGAAAATCCCTTTTATCTTTTTGTTTGTGTACACCTTTATGATTGTGGTGCTCCAAAGGGATTTAGGAAGCGGTGTGATTTTGTTTGCCTTAGGCTGGATGTTGTTTTTGATGCCATCCAACCCGCGCCTGATGCGACCAAAAATAATTTTTAGTGTACTGACCCTGGCGATGTTTGGCTTTTTGTTTTTTTTGATTAGCCCGCCCGGCATTGCTTTTATTAATAAATTACCCTTAAGTGCTTACCAACTTAATCGTTTTAACGACATGGCGAATCCTTTTATTAATCGTTATGATTCTTCGTTTCAATTGTTCAACAGTCTCATTGCTTTCACTAAAGGTAATTGGTGGGGTATTGGGCTTGGTAAGTCGGTGCAAAAACTTGGGTATTTGCCAGTTGCGGACACGGATTACATATTAGCGATTATTGTGGAAGAAATTGGAATCTTTGGTTTTATCTTTATTTTAATTGGTTACGTGGTGATTTTGTTTAATTTGTTATCAAAGGCAATGCGACTTAAAAGTGAGCGCGGCAAGATGATTGTTTTTGGTGCAGCTTTGTATTTAATGTTGCATTTTATTTTAAATGTGGGTGGTGTGAGCGCCACCATCCCTTTGACCGGGGTCCCTTTGCTGATGATTAGTGCCGGTGGCTCCAGTCAGCTTGCGATCATGATGGCGCTTGGCTTTGCCCAAGCCATGATTGCGAAGGAGCGGATTCCATAATGCGTATCATCGCAGGCAGCTGCAAGGGCACCAAACTCGAAGTAGCTCCCCAGACCACCCGACCCACCAGTGATCGTTTAAAGGGGTCACTCTTTAACAGTTTGTTTCAACGTTGCAATCAGCAAGTGTGGCTTGATTTGTTTGCGGGTAGTGGTGCGATTGGTTTGGAAGCCTTGTCACGCGGTGCTGAACAGGTCGTTTTTAATGAATTGCATTACCAACCCTATTTGGTACTCAATAAAAATATTAAGAAGTGTCATATGGTCAAACAAAGTGTTGTGCATCAAAAAGATGCACATGACTTGGTTTTAAAACTACAAACAGAAAATCTTTTATTTGATGTGGTTTATTGTGATCCACCCTATGATATGGATATTCAACAGGTGCTTGATGAAGTGGGTGATTTAATAAAAGAAGCGGGCGTGCTAGTGATTGAACAAGAGAAAAATGCAGCAAGCTATCATATCGCGACCCCATTTCAATTAATTAAGGCGCGCGTTGTTGGACAATCGCGCTATCAAGCGTATAGAAAGGGCTAATCAATGAGAAAAGCTATGTATCCTGGGACCTTTGATCCCGTCACAGTCGGACATTTGGATGTCATTAAAAGGGCAGCATCCTTGTTTAATCATGTGTATGTTGTCATTATGGAAAACAAATACAAAACCGTCACTTTTAGTGCACAAGAACGTTTAGAGATGATTGAGAAAATCATCGAACCATACGACAACGTCACAGCCTTGATTGGTGAAGGCTTAACCGTGGAGTATGCCAAAAAAATTGATGCCAGTGTTCTAATTCGTGGCATTCGTGCGGTGATGGACTATGAATATGAGTTGCAACAAGCAACGGCCAACATGACCCTGGATCCCGCGATTGAAACGGTGTTTCTACTCACAAAACCAGAATATTCTTTCATGTCATCAAGTGCCGTGAAGGAAATTGCGCTTAACCATGGTGATATTAGTGCCTTTATTCCGATTGAAGTGCTTAATATGGTGAAGAGTAAATACAAAATATAAGGAGATG
>JAAZGU010000005.1 GCA_012511085.1 Erysipelothrix sp.
CAACCTCGGTTCCAATAATTTGAGATCCAAAAGTCAAAATTTGGGCGTTGTTGCTTTTGCGTGCCCGCTCTGCTGAGTAAACATCATGTGCAGTTGCCGCCCGAACACCCACAACTTTGTTGGCGGTGATCGCGACACCAATCCCGGTACCACAAATCAAGATGGCCCGTTCAAATTCACCATCCGCAACGGCTTTTGCGACATTATAAGCCACATCAGGGTATAAAACATCTTTATCATCATCGTTGCCATAATCAACGATTTCATGTCCCATCGCTTTTAAATGATCAATAACAACATGTTTAAGTTCTGAAGCAACGATGTCACAACCAATAGCAATTTTCATAATTATCAATCCTCCATACCATCAGCAACGATTAAGGCAATGTCAATAAAATTGTGAGGGTCTAAGCCAAAACGGCCAATGAACAACCCATCAATGTTTGCTTGTTGCATTAAAGCTGGTGCTGATTCTTTCTTTACAGAACCACCATATATGATTCGTACTTGATTTGCAACGCTTTCACCATGGTGGGCTTTGACGATGCGTCGTATGAGTTGGTGTTGTGTTTCCACATACGATGCACTGGCACCCTCTTTTTGACCAATCGCCCATACCGGTTCATAAGCAAAGATCATCTTGCTGACTTCCTTTTGCGATAAACCTGCAAAGGCTGCTTCAACCTGCACCGTGATGCTTTCATCACCGATGCCGGCATCTTTTTCTGTTTTTGTTTCACCAACACAAACCACGGGAATCATACCGTTGCCAAGTGCGAGTCTTACTTTTTTATTCACAATGTCATCCGTTTCATTAAAATGCGCACGCCGTTCCGCGTGACCAATTTCAATGTAACCTGTGTTAAATTCTTTCAACGCCAACACACTGACTTCCCCAGTATAAGCACCATAGTCAACAAAAGCCATGGTTTGGGAACCCCATCCAATTGGGCTTTGTTTAAGATGTTCTTCTAATAAGGGAATAAACACAAAAGATGGCATCAAAAAGCTTTCAACTTTATTAAAAACTGGTGCACCTTTGACTGTCTTGACAAATTGCTCCACTTCTTCAATGGTGTTTTTGTGCATTTTCCAACTTGCACCAATTATTTTTTTACGCATAGTTCTCCTTTGAAAATCACTGCCTTGACGGCAGTGATTGTTCTATTTCTTCAAATTATCTAAGAAAACTGAAAGAATTAAGTGAGATGATGTTGCTCCGGGGTCGAGATGACCGATAGCACGCTCTCCTAACCGAAGCGCTCTACCTTTACGAGCAACGATCGGGATTGTTGAATCACGACCAACTTCTGCCGCTTTAACAAACTGTTCGAAAGCTTCCAAGGGTTTAACCTCATTGTCAATCGCTTCAAATAATTTATCAAGGGCTGGTCTTAAGGTATCCACCATTGTTTTATCTCCGACAATCGCTTTTCCTCTTGACTCAACTAACTCAACACCTTTTTTAAACATTTCAGCAAACTCTAAGAAGTTTACTTCATCTTTGTTTGCAGCTGGTTCACCAAACTTCATGAACAGACCGCCATAAAGGGGTCCGGCCGCACCGCCGACTTTTCCCAGCAGTGCCATTCCAACTTTTTTAAATAAGGATGTTAAATCTTCATTTTCCCATTCAGGCAACTTCTTCATAACTTCACGGAATCCAATGGTAAGGTTGATACCATGATCACTGTCTCCTATCTCTGCATCGAGTTTTGTAAGATAGTCACGTTGTTCTTCAACCATAGCGGCTAAATCTTTGATGACTTGAATAAAATATTGTTTGTTCAACACATAATTTTCATACATGGTACCTCTCCTTTATTCTTTACTCTTTCTTACTTTTGTACAAAATATGGAGCATCGGTTGGCCAGTCAATGTAACGTTTTAATTCGTCATCAACTTTTTGTAAAGTAACTGACATACCAGGCATGTTCATGGTGGAAGCATAAGAACCGATAAAGTTTTTATGTACTTTAACACCTTTTTCATCCAATACTTCAGCAACTTTGCGATAAGCAACTAATAAGTCCATGAGTGGTGTTGCGCCTAAGCTGTTCACTAAGACACAAACTTCATCACCTTCGGCTAATTTTAGCTCAGGAATAATAACATCTAAAATTTCTTGAACGACATCATCGGCTGGTTCGGTTTTACCGCGGCGTACACCTGGCTCACCATGAATTCCCATACCAACTTCCATGTCACCAAGATCCATTTCAAACATTGGTTTACCTGTGTTTGGATGGTCAGCAGCACCAAGTGCTACACCCATGGTGGCACAGTTAGCGTTTGTTTTTCTTGCGATTTCAACGACACCGTCAAGATCTAAACCATCATCAGCTGCAGCTGCGGCTGTTTTAAACACAAAGAAGTCACCGGCGATACCACGACGGTCTTCGACGTTTTCTGATGAAATAACATCATCAGTTACTAAAACGGTTTCAACACGAATGCCATCTTCAGCAGCCATTTCAGCACCGATGTCAAAGTTCATAACATCACCTGCGTAGTTTCCATACAGATAAATACAACCTTTACCTGCATCAACGGCTTTTACTGAGTTATAGCATGGTTCTGGTGATGGTGATGTGTTAATGTTACCGATTACGGCAGCATCTGCAAATCCTTCACCAACATAACCTAAGAAGAGCGGTTCGTGACCGGAGCCACCACCGACAATTACACCAACTTTGTCTTTCTTTGGTGCATGGGTGCCGACAACGACACGACCATCATGTTCAAGCAATTTCACCTTATCGGGGAACGCACGAACATAACCTTCTAACATTTCTTCAACTATCTCATATGGATCATTGACTAATCTTCTCATAAGTACCTCCTTTTCAATGATTTTTAAGATGTTAGGATATCCAATAATCAGTATAGTTTCAATAAGAATCGCTTAATTTAAGCGGTTACATTTATTAATTGAAACCAACTCATCTAGCTTTAATTTTAACATATTTAATCATCTAATCATAGGTAGGCTTTTGAAATAATTGTGAAATTTTATTAGTTTTTGACTTTCAAGAGATCCCGAATTTCTTGTAATAAGACAATATCTTCTGCAGGGGCTGCCGGCGCTTCTGCTTCTGGTTCTGCTTGCTTTTTAAGTTTTTGCATAAAGCGAATCGCTAAGAAAATGACAAACGCAATAATTAAAAAATCAACGATGTTTTGAATGAACATGCCATAATTCACAGCTACTTCATCACTAGCTTCCGTCGCTGCTTCTAAGACCCATTTTAATTCGCTAAAGTTAATGCCCAGCATCATTTTTCCTAAGAGTGGCATGATGACATCATCCACTAAAGAGGCAACAATTTTCCCAAAGGCACCCCCAACAATGACCGCCACCGCTAAGTCAATCACATTTCCACGCTGGATAAACGCTTTAAAATCTTTTAACATATACGCTCCTTTATTTACTAATTTCTTCTATCAATGCATTAAACGCACTTTCAAAACTATCATAGATTTTTAAATTATGGAAGGTGCATGCTCCCACAAGGAACGAATTAAAGCCAACTGGACTTTCAACACCTTTGATATCGTTGCGACTTAACCGTAAATCAGAAAATATTGGATAGATCTTAATGTTTTTGTTTTGACGGTATTTTTCAATCGCCATTCCAAATTCAACCATCGTGCCTGGATCACCAGTCGCCAACTCAAAAAAGAAAACATTTGCCTTATCAATATGAGAAACATCCACATCAAAAATTTCTTTGGATGACAACACGCGATCTTCAAATGGGAAATCAATGGGATTGGCAACAAACGCTTGTCGATCATGAAGGGCTGTTCTTAACTTCTCACCTTCATATTGACGTTGTTTAATATCGGCCTCACTGAAAAGCGGGCCCGCATTGTAAATGTAAATCATTAGACCAAACTTTCAACGGATGGTTTCGCAATTAACACCGTTGCCTTTCCTTGCATCTTTATTTCTTTCACAGCCGGTAGTACCAACATCGATTCCCCTTGGCGCAAGGGGTGTGTGTTAATGTAAGTTTCACCTTCGATGACTGTTAAAGCCACAAACACATCGTCCATCAACAAGGTCAGTTCATCTTCCACCGCTTTTTGAAACAAAGAAAAGTAAGGGTTGTGAACAAGTGGTTGTAAATCGCTGCGATGTTTTAACTTTTCTGGCTTATCCGGTGCCTTGAGCACCGCAAGCGCTTGCTCTAAATGCAATTCCCTAAGCTTCCCATCTTGATCTTTGCGGTCATAATCATAAATACGATACGTGATGTTTGAATTTTGTTGACACTCATAAACCATGGTCCCCTCACATAAGGCGTGCACAGTTCCAGGTGGCAGATCAACCACATCCCCTTTTTCAATGGGAATGTATCGCAACAAATCATCGTAACGTTTTTGTGCAATCATGGTTTCAAATTCTTCAACACTTTGAGCGTTGTGACCTAAACATAAACGACCATCTGCATCCGTCTTTAAAAATACCCAACTTTCGTATTTGCCACGACCATTTTCATGTTGCTTAGCGTAGGCATCATCGGGATGCACCTGTACACTTAAGTCTTGATTGGCATCAATCATTTTAATAAGGAAAGGAAAATCACAATTTGAACCCGGTCCAAAATTATTGCGGTATTGACGATACACATCCGGCAATAATTCCCCTTTTAATTCACCATTTTCAACCTTGCTGGCACCTTCTGGATGTGCAGAAACGAGCCACGCTTCCCCAACATGGTCAAAGGGTACTTTAAAATTAAAAGTTTGTTTTAATTGATTGCCTCCCCATATCATCTGTTTAAAAACTGGTTTTAGTTTGATATAGTTTTGCATAGAAATCGCTCCATTTCTCGTTACTATTATAACCATAAATAATTATGGACTCAATAAGAGCACTTGCAGGTGAAAATAAAGCCTAAAAACTTTTCAAATTTCACATCATTTTTAATGCATTATTCAAAATAATGTTATACAATGTAATCCCCCCCATTAAAGAGTTACCTTAAAACTGGTAGCTCTTTTATTTTTTTTGTTATAATGATTGCGTGAGGTGAAACATGATTGTCGTTGCAATGATTGGCTTTGGAAACAGTGTCGTTCGATATCATTTACCCTTTTTAAAACATCGGGATGATATTTTTGTGAAATACGTGTATCGGCGTCCGGAAGATCGTCAAGATCCCCTTGAATTGGCGCGTGAACAAAAATACCCAAGCATTACCTTCACCAGTAATTTGGATGATATTTTAAATGATTCTGCAGTTGACTTTGTGGTGATTAATACCCCAGATGCCACGCATAGCTATTACGCTAAAAAAATACTGAATGCTGGTAAGCACGTGCTTGTGGAAAAACCATTTGCGCTTGCTTCAAAAACAGCGAAAGCCATCTTTGATCTAGCCAACCAAAAGAACTTAATTTGTTATGTGAATCAAAATCGCCGCTATGATACCGATTATTTGTCCTTGAAAGCCGCCCTTGACTCTCAAAAGCTTGGGGATATTATCGAGATTGAATCTCATTATCATTATCAAACACCGGATGATTATGGAATTGAAAAAAGAGAATGGGGTTGGTTTCTCTTTTCACTTGGGGTTCATAACCTCGACCAAATGATTGCCTTATTTGGCATGCCAGATCATGTTGATTACGATGTGCGATCCTTTGTCACAGTTCAGGGTGAAGACACCTTTACGATTACTTTGCACTATGGTTTAATGCAAGTTAAAGTGTCATCAAGCTTATTTAGTAAATTTAAAAAACCACGTTTTTATGTGGAAGGCACGCAAGGTACTTTTATCAAGTACCCGCAAGGCAACATTTCTAAAGTTCAAGGTGATGAACCCTATACACTTGCTTTAAAGCAAGAACCTGAAACAAACTTTGGGAAAATGTTGGTTTATGAAAACAAACAAATTGTCGAGCATGTCATTCCCTCTGAAATCACAGATTATAGTCAGGTCTACGATGATGTTTACGCTAGCATTTACAACCAACAACCGCCAAAAGTCAAACAAGCGGAAGTCATTAAGGTCATTGAAATTATTGAAGCTGCACTCAAACATAGAAAACAAAAATAAAAGCCCACTTGGGCTTTTTTTATTGAACTAAACCATACGCTGAGATGACATCTTGCACAAAGAGGATGCCGCTTTTAGAATGTTCTAAATCAACAGTATCTAAGATTGCCGCACAAACTTCATCGACAATTTCAGCTTTCACCAAGATTAAGACAATTTCTTTTTCAGGCTCAAGCTCGATTGCGAAAATCTTAGCAGTTTCGCCATCGCCAGCCCCACGACCATGAATGATGGTTCCGCCCTTAGCGCCGGCATCAGCTGCCGCCTTAACGACAAGCCCACCATCTCCTAAGTTAACAATCGTATAAATTGCTTGGTACTTTTGCATGTCTTCATTCACCCTCTCTGTTGGTTGTTTTTTATGTGCTTGCCCTGCTTTTGATACGATGCGTTGCAAAGGCATCACAAAACCAATGCCACGATTTGCTTTTTCAAATTTAAAATGCGAAGCTACTTGCTTCATGAGTTGATTGCTTTGATCAACTGGCGCTGCAATAAACACTAAATCCTTATGATTTTCTGCTAATTGGAGCCTCTGCATCCACTTGTCTGATGAGGTTCCCTTAGCGGGGATAATCGTACCGCCAGCAACACCTAACTCACCCATGTAATTGACAAGTCGACTGCCCTTATCGCCTGGGACAATAAACACACAAAGTGCATATTGTGGATGATCAGTTTTCATGATATCAACCACTCTTTCTTTCCATTATCTTATATATACCACCTAATACTTGTAAGGTCAAAATTGGCATCAGGGCCACCATCGCTACCATTCCAAAACCATCGATGAGTAAATTTGCACCTTCTAAGTTTTGAGCAGCGCCATTGATGAAGGCTAAGGTAAAGGTTGCGGTAATGGGACCGGTAGCAGTACCACCTGCATCAAAGGCCATCCCAACAAAAATCGGATCGATAAACCACATTGAAATAATGCTCACAATATAACCTGGCAACAACAAGTGCCATAATTGCATGGCCGGAATTAAAATTCGCAAAAGTGAAAAACTAATACCAAAACCGACTCCAATCGCAAGGGTATATAACACAAGCCGCCGTTTGATATAACCCGCGGTGACTTCTTCAATTTGGTGGGTCAACACATAAACCCCCGGTTCCGCCAAAATACTGACAACCCCAAGCAAAAACCCAAACAAGATAATCACATAAGCTTGATAATCCAATATCAAAACTTCACCAATGGTGTAACCAATGTTTAAATAACTTGAATTGACACTAATTAAAAATAAAAATAAACCCAGAAATGCATAACCAAAACCAAACAAATAACGGTTGAGTTGGCGTTGCATTTCTTTTTTATTGACATAAAACACAATTAAAAACATAACAAACAAGGGCATGATTGAAATAAAGGTATCCATAAAGGATGGCTTTAACCAAAACAGTAAGGTTTTAAGCACAGAATCAATGGTTTCACTATTTTCAACGACAACCTCATGAAAAACCGGTTGTCGCAC
>JAAZGU010000040.1 GCA_012511085.1 Erysipelothrix sp.
GTCTTACCTGTCCCTGCTGGACCAATCGCAAACACCATGTCATGATCTTTCATGGCATCGATGAATTTCAATTGCCCAAAGGTCTTTGGATAAATCATTTTCCCGCTAAAATTGCTTGCAATTGGATATTGGCTCAATTTGGAAACCTTTTGTTTGTTTTGAATTTCCAGCATGTATTGCAAAGTGTTGATACTTAAGGCATGATCTGTTTTAATGATGTTTGCCATTTCCCCAAGCAAATCAACAACCTGGTCCACGACTTTACCATCACGTGCTTGAATCGTCACTTGTTGGTTACGCACCAGCAAGGCACAATCGAAATGTTTTTCAATTAACTCAATGTGCTGATCGTTTACCCCAACTAGCAGTGCCATCGCATCCATATCTAAATTATCAAAGGTAACTACTCTTTCTATCAAATCATCCCTCCTATTGCTATCATACTAAATTTAGCGTCAAAAAAAAGCATTTAACATGCTTTTTTTAATTATCTACGTTTTTTCTTGGCTCTCGCCTTGCGTGCCGCTTCCGATTTCATCTTACGTTTAACGCCAGGCTTGACATAATACTCTCGTTTGCGAGCTTCAGCTAAGGTTCCATTACGTGATACTTGGCGTTTAAAACGGCGCAAAGCATCATCTAGACCTTCGTTCTCTTTGAGTACGACTCTTGACATAATCAACCTCCCCTCTGATGCAAGCATTGTTATTATACATAAAAGCAAAATAAATTGCAACAATTACCATATCATTTATTTGCCAATAATGCCAGTAAACAATGGACTTTTATGGTTATGACCTATTGATTGCACGAATCAAATCTGAAAATAAAACGGCATCCCCTTCATAGGATTGGCATTGCCCAATCTTGATGGCAGGTTTGGTTTTCCCATGAAAATCACTACCAATGGTTTGAATTAAATCTTGTGACTTCGCAAACTTATGATAAAAATCCACTTGCGCTTGACTGTGATAGCTCGAATAGGTTTCAAGCCCAATCACATTATGGTCAATGATGCTCTTGAGTAAGCTTTCATCTTCGTGAACATTGTTGCCAGGATGTGCTAAAATCGCAATGCCTCCCGCGGCATGAATTAAATCAACCGCAGCTTTTAAAGTAATGTAAACTCCCGGAACATGCGCAGGCTTACCGGGTGCACAAACATCCCAATAGAAATTTACATAGGGGTTATCACTACGCGTGCCCCCTTTACGAAAAGGTTTTAGCAAAGCATGGTTGGCGTTGCGAGCATCAGCCAGCGCCACCTCCGCAATCATTTCGGCATTGATAACTCCGTGAAAACTGATGGCCTGAACTTGCTTTTCATCAACAACAATTCCTAAGTCTCTGACCTTTTTCAACAACAAGGCAGAATTATCAAGATCCTGTTTAAAATAACGGGCCCGTAACTGATCAAACCCTTCAAAATAAGGATCAATGCCATATCCTAAAACATGCAGATGCGTATCGTTGAACACACAATCAATTTCAATGGCCGTAATAATCATCAATTGCTCATCTTTAAAGTGTGTTAAATATTCCTTCACACCTTCCGTGCTGTTGTGATCAGCAATCGCAAACACCCGCAGCTTGGCAGCTTTCACCTTTTTTATAAGTTGTGCCACCGAGAACTCACCATCGCTGCTGTGGTTGGTATGCAAGTGTAAATCCATTTTCATATTAAAACTCCTTTAATTAAAAAGCCACTTTAAGTGGCCCTTGTTTAATAGTCTGTTTGGCTTGTTTCTTTTTGCATTAAGGCAACACCACTGCTGGTACCAATGCGCGATGCACCAGCTTTAATCATGGCTTGTAAATCAGCGTACGAACGCACGCCCCCTGCTGCTTTAACTTGAATTAAGCCGCCGCTTGTTTCACTTAAAAGCTTTACATCCGCAATTGTTGCACCACCGGTAGAAAAACCTGTGGATGTCTTTACAAAATCAGCACCGCCTTTGATGACACATTGGGTCGCAAAAACTTTCTGCTCATCATCTAAAAGACAAGTTTCAATGATTACTTTTAAGACCTTATCAGGTAACACTGCCTTTACTTTACTTATTTCATTCACGAGGTAAGCTTCATCATGTGCAATAATTTTCGCAATGTTAAGCACCATGTCAATTTCCGTGGCACCGTTAGCGACGCTATCTTGAGCTTCAAACACCTTGGTTGCGGTCGTATTCGCACCCAGTGGAAATCCAATGACGCCGCACACTTCGACGTCGCTGGCTTGCAAAGCTGCTTTTGCTAATGCAACGTTGCTGCCATGAACACAAACACTCTTAAATTGATAGGCTTTCGCTTCATCACAAAGTTTTAGAATGTCAGCTTCGGTGGCTGTGGGTTTTAAATTCGTATGATCAATGTATTGGTTCATCATCGTAGGCCTCCTTTTGTTTCTTTCTTTCAATTAATGCTGCTTGCGCAACCTTATGGTCACCCTCATAATGGTCGCGTTCATAAACACGATCCATGAAGGTTTCATCCCCTTTTCCTAAAATTAAGACTGTGTCGCTTGTGTTAGCGATCATAATGGCTTGTTCAATCGCACTGATACGATCTTCAATGATGATGTAATTGGCTTCTTTGATACCTGCTTTAATTTGGTTGCTAATTTCCATGACATCTTCATCGCGGGGATCTTCTTCTGTCAAAATAATAACATCGCAGTATAGATCCGCAATTTCACCTAAGACAATTCGTTTCTTTGTGTCACGTTTGCCCGCACTGCCAAACACACAAATAATACGGTTGTCTCCAGGTGTAATTGATTTAGCGTATTCAAAACATTGAATAAAACCATCCGGTGTATGAGCATAGTCGACAATGGTTGTGAAATCTTGCCCCGCATCGATGATTTCCATGCGACCTTCAATTTGCGGGATGCTTTGACAAAATTGTGCCAAATACGAAAGCGGTACGTTTTTATATTGTGAGACAGCCAGCAAAGCAGCCGTCAAATTCATCACATTAAACTGCGCCACTAAGTTGGTTTCAATTGTGATTTTTTCTTCAGTTTTATGATTGGTTAATGAAAAGCTTGTACCTTTGGCACTCAATTCAATGTCATCGATAA
>JAAZGU010000041.1 GCA_012511085.1 Erysipelothrix sp.
CTTAGGACTTGGTGTTTCAGGGGGCGAAGAAGGGGCACGGTTTGGGCCAGCGTTGATGCCTTCTGGAGATCGTGAAGTGTATGATCAGGTGGGTGCGATGCTGGATGCGATTGCAGCGCGTGCGCATGGAGAAGCGTGTGCACCTTACATCGGCAAAGAAGGTTCGGGACATTTTGTAAAAATGGTTCATAATGGCATTGAGTATGGTGACATGCAATTGATACGTGAAGCCTACACTCTTTTAAAGGATGCCATGCACCTGTCAGCTGATGAGATGGCAGCGGTTTTTGATGGATGGAATGATGGTGAATTAAACAGTTATCTCATTGAAATCACAGCAAAAATTGTGAACTTAAAAGATCCATTAAGTGAAGGTTTACTTTTAGATAAAATTGTGGATGTAGCCAAACAAAAAGGTACCGGTAAATGGACATCAAGACAGTCTTTGGAACTTAACGTTGATGCTTCGGTTTTAACATCCGCAATTTATGGGCGCATCATGTCAGAAAACTTAGACTTGCGTGCCAAGGCGGATACTGCTTTTGGCGGGCTAAAAAAGAATCAAGCCCTCGATAAAGAATGGATTACAAAAATTGAACATGCGCTTTATGTCGCCAAGATTATGGCGTATGCGCAAGGGTTCGATTTATTAAATAAAGCAAACCTTAGTTATGTATGGGATTTAAACATGGCAGATATTGCCAAAGGCTGGCGTGCGGGTTGTATTATTCGCGCTAAGTTTTTAGATACGATTGCGGATGCCTATCATGACAATCCAAAGTTGGAACATCTCTTGTTTGATGTGTACTTTGAGACCAAAGTGCGTGAGTACATCGATGATTTGCGTGATGTTGTGACCTTTGCCTTAGCAAATGGTTATCCAGTGAATGCATTTGCGAATGCAATTACGTATTTCGATGCATTTACGACGGAACGATCGTATGCGAGTTTGATTCAAGCGCAACGTGATTTCTTTGGTGCGCATTCGTTTAAACGCATTGATCAGGAAGGTGATTTTCATGGCGGTTGGTAAGCGACCGATTTTATTTACAATTTTTGGTGGTACAGGTGATTTAACGTATCGTAAGTTATTACCTGCCTTATACAATTTAATGGCAACCAAGACGTTACCACATGAATTAAAGGTCTTTATTGTGGGGCGTCGTGATTATACCACGGCTTCTTATGGGGAGCTTATTCGTCCGTGGATTCAAGAGCATGCGCGCTTGCCTTTTGGTGAGAACGTGTTTGAAGCATTGATGGAGCATGTTGAGTATGTGAAAATGAACTTTACAGTGCCGGAAGATTACGCACTCTTGCATGATCATTACCAGCAGTACCCGCATGCGCAGCAGCTTTATTACTATGCGGTTGCTCCTGAGTTTTTTGAAGTGATTTCTAACAATTTAAAAACATGTGATTGCATGGCGGTGGAAAATACACATCAAGTGATGATTGAGAAACCTTTTGGGGTTGATTTGGAATCAGCGCAGCTGTTGGATAAACAACTTTTGGAAGTGTTTGAGCGTGATAGCATTTATCGAATTGATCATTACCTTGGTAAAGAAATGATTCAAAACATTTTAACGATTCGCTTTCAAAATCGATTATTTAAAGAGGTGTTTAATAA
>JAAZGU010000042.1 GCA_012511085.1 Erysipelothrix sp.
AATTGAATGATGATCGATGAGGTAATGTAGGGCCCAATTCCCATCGCAAAGATTGAGAATTCTTGCAGAGCTCCACCACCCAGTAAGTTTAACATTCCGAAAAAGGAATCATCACCAAGGCCAGCTAACAGCGCATCGGTATTTACCAATGGCGCAGGGATAGCCGCTCCTAAGCGATAAATAAAGAAGATGGCAAGCGTGAATAAAATCCGATGCCGAATATCTTTATTTGCGATTAAATCCCGCAGTAGTTTGATCATTTAGATCACCTCTACTTTTCCGCCTGCCTGCTCAATCGCTGCTACGGCAGACTTAGAAAACTTATGAGCCGCAACTGTTAGTTTACGTTTTAACTCGCCATTTCCTAAAATCTTAACTCCATCCAGTTCTTTCCGAACTAATTTCGCAGCTTTTAAGGTTTCTACGGTTACATGCGTGTCATCTTCAAACTGATTCAAAGATTCAACATTCACAATCGCGTATTCAACCCGGGTATAGTTGGTAAAACCACGTTTAGGAATACGACGATAAAGCGGAGTTTGACCACCTTCAAAACCTAAAGGTACACCGCCGCCACTGCGTGCGTTTTGACCTTTATGCCCTCTACCAGCAGTTTTTCCATGCCCGGAACCGTGCCCCCGTCCAACGCGTTTGCGTTTTCTACGAGCACCTTCACTATATTTTAGTTCATCTAGTTTCATTGCATTACTCCTTATCCGCGAATCTCATGGATTTTCTTCTCACGAAGTTTCGCAACTTGTTCAATTGTCCGTAGCTCCTGCAAACCATTGACGGTTGCACGCACCATGTTAATCGGAGTTCTTGAACCTAAACTCTTGGAAAGCACATCCGTTAAGCCAGCTAACTCCAGTACTGCCCGTACTGGTCCACCAGCGATAACACCCGTACCTTCACTTGCCGGACGTAACATGACTTTACCAGCCCCTGCACGTCCAACGACTGCATGTGGAATCGTACTATTATTAACAATTGGAACTCGGAAAACATCCGCTTTTGCTTGTTCAATTGCCTTTTTAATGGCATCAGGTACTTCGTTAGCTTTTCCAAGGCCAAAACCAACTCGACCTTTTTTATCACCAACGACAACCAAGGCTGTGAAACGGAAACGACGTCCACCTTTTACAACTTTGGTTACCCGATTTATAACGACGACTCTTTCTTCAAATTCTTTAACTTCTTGTTGTCTTCTTGTTCTTCTTGGTCTGCGATCCATCAGGTACCCTCCTAAAACTCTAAGCCAGCTTCACGGGCAGCATCCGCAAGCGCTTTAACACGACCATGATATAAGTAGCCCCCACGGTCAAACACGACTTGCTTAATTTTTGCCTTTTTTGCGCGGCTCGCAATTTCTTTTCCTACTGCTTTGGCAGCATCGATGTTTCCACCATTTTCCAATTTAAGATCAGTGCTACTGACTGATACTAAGGTTGTTCCTTTACTATCATCAATGACTTGGACAGAGATGTTGGTATTAGAACGAAATACATTTAAACGTGGACGTTCACTTGTTCCAAATATTTTATTGCGAACACGTGCATGTCGACGAATTCGTTGTTTGTTACGATCAACTTTTTTTAACATAAACCTAATATCTCCTTCCTATTAGCCTTTCGCAGCCGTCTTACCTTCTTTACGACGGACATATTCACCTTTATAACGAATCCCCTTACCAAGATAAGGTTCTGGTTTACGCACTGCACGAATGTTTGCAGCCCATTCACCAACTCGTTGTTTATCAATTCCCTCAACTTTAATTTCAGTTGGTTTGGCGACGGTAATGGTGATACCATCTTCAATTTCAAACTCAACTGGATGCGAGAATCCGACACTTAATACTAATTTATTACCATCCAGGGCCGCTCGATAACCGATACCGACCAGTTGTAATTCTTTAGCAAATCCATTCAAAACTCCTTCGATCATGTTTGCAAGCAGCGAACGTGTTGTACCGTGCAATTGTTTTGTTTGCTTTTTATCATTTGGACGCTTAACAACAATTGTTTCGCCTTCGATTTCAAACTCGAAGAGTTCATTAAATTTACGGTTTAATTCTCCTTTTGGGCCTTTTACCGTAACTTCATTCCCAGCTTCAACATTCACTTCGACCCCGCTGGGAATGGTAATCGTTTTATTACCGATACGAGACATAAATCTTTCTCACCTACCACACATAAGCGATGACTTCACCGCCTACATGGTTCTTTCTTGCATCTTTATCACTCATAACTCCCGCAGAAGTTGAGATAATCGCAATGCCTAAACCATTCAGCACCCGTGGAACTTTGTTCACTTGTGCATACACTCGTAATCCTGGTTTAGAAATGCGTTTTAAACCACTAATTACTTTTTGGTTATTTGGACCATATTTTAATTCAATGGTCAATGTTTTCTTGAGCTCATCACTTACAGAATATCCAAGGATAAATCCTTCTTCTTTAAGGATGCGTGCTATTTCAATTTTTTCCTTACTTGCAGGGATTTGCACAGTTTCATGTTTTGCCCCTAAGGCATTTCGAATTCTGGTAAGCATATCCGCAATAGGATCTGTCATATTCATCATCAGTGCTTCCTCCTTTAATTACCAACTTGCTTTTCTAACACCCGGAATTTGCCCTTTATGAGCTAATTCACGGAAGCAGATACGGCATAATTTGTATTTTCGCAACACTGAATGTGGACGTCCACAACGTTCACAACGCGTGTATTCACGAACTTTGAATTTTGCAGGACGTTTAGATTTAACAATCAATGATTTTTTTGCCATCTTACACTCCTTGTCCTCTGCGTGCGAACGGCATTCCTAAGTTCGCAAGCAGCGCATGACCTTCTTCATTGGTCTTCGCGCTTGTTACGATGACAATATCCATGCCCCGCACACGATTTACTTGATCATAATTAATCTCTGGGAAAATCAACTGCTCCTTAATTCCTAAGGTGTAGTTACCACGGCCATCAAAGGCCTCGTTACTAACACCGCGGAAGTCACGCACTCGTGGTAAAGCAACGTTGATGAGTTTATCTAAAAACGCATACATGCGTTCACCACGCAAGGTTACTTTACAACCAATTGCCATACCATCCCGAACTTTGAAGTTAGCGATGGATTTCTTAGCTTTGGTTATGACCGGTCTTTGACCAGCAATCAGCGTTAATTCCGCAACGGCATCTTCAAGTGCCTTAGGATGAGCAATCGCATCCCCAACACCCATGTTGATTACTACTTTTTCAACTTTAGGCGCTTGCATAACGGAGGAATAATTAAAATCTTTTACTAGTGTACCAATGACTTCATTTCTGTATTTTTCTAATAAACGGTTCATGTTTCCTCCTTACTTTAGTACGGTTCCAGTTTTAACCAGAACACGAACTTTCTTTCCTTTTTCTTCTTTAACACCAACACGACTCACTGTTTTTGCTTTTGAATCATAAAGCATAACGTTGGATGCATCGATTGGCATTTCAAATTCTTCAATTCCACCATCGGGATTCATTTGCGATGGTTTGTGATGTTTCTTCACCACATTTACACCCTCAACAATTACTTTGTTTGTTTTAGGAAATACTGCTTTAACTTCAGCGATGACCCCTTTGTTTGCACCAGTGATCACTTTGACTTTATCGCCTGTTTTAATTTTCACCTTGAGCACCTCCTATAGTACTTCCGGCGCTAAAGATACAATTTTCATGAAATCTTTTTCCCGGAGTTCTCTTGCCACAGGGCCAAATATACGTGTCCCGCGTGGGGTACCATCGTCTTTTAGAATAACAACGGCATTATCATCGAAACGAATCGTTGATCCGTTGTCACGTTGCAGGCCATATTTTGTACGTACGATGACAGCCCGCACAATGTCACCTTTTTTCACTGTTCCACCTGGGGTTGCGACCTTAACGGTACAAACCACAATGTCACCGATGTTGGAAAACCGACGATGAGATCCTCCCAAGCCACGGATGACGAGCACTTCTTTAGCACCGGTGTTATCAGCTACTTTACATCTACTTTCATTTTGAATCATGATAACCCTCCTCTAAAGAACAACAGCTTTCTCAATAACTTTTACTAAACGGAAACGTTTGGTTGCTGATAATGGACGTGTTTCCATAATCTCAACAACATCGTTAATTTTAGCTTCATTGTTTTCATCATGTGCTTTAAATTTTGATGATTTTTTAACACGTTTACCGTAGAGGCGGTGTTGCTTGGATGTCACAATTTCAACAACAATCGTTTTATCCATTGCATCACTCACAACTTTGCCACGATAAACTTTACGTTTTGAACGTTCCATTACCCACTAACCTCCTGTTGTTGATGTGCAGCACGCTCACCAATGACGGTTTTAATCCGGGCAATGGTTTTACGAACTGTTTTAATACGAGCCGTGTTTTCCAACTGACCCGTTGCTAACTGAAAGCGAAGATTGAACAATTCATCCTTCAATGCATCAATTTCTTGGTATAATTCTTGATTACTTTTCTCACGAATTTCATTGATCAACATTGTTAGTCCTCCTCACCTTTACGAACAAATTTAGTCTTGACTGAGAGTTTGTTGGAAGCTAAGCGAAAGGCTTCTTTCGCAACATCTTCACTAACCCCAGCAATTTCAAACATGACGCGACCAGGTTTTACAACCGCGACCCATCCTTCCGGTGATCCTTTACCAGAACCCATCCGAACTTCAAGCGGTTTCTTTGTGATTGCCAAGTGTGGGAAAATCTTAATCCACACCTTACCACCACGACGCATATGACGAGTCATGGCGATTCGCGCGGCTTCGATTTGACGGTTACTTACGTAAGCGCCAGTCTCCGCAACTAATCCATATTCACCAAACACAACTTTACGACCTGCATTGGATTTGCCTTCATAAGACAAACGATGCGGACGCCGGTATTTGGTACGTTTTGGCATTAACATTATTCACTACCTCCCTGCTCGTTCTCTTTATCTTTACTAACAGGTTGTGATGGTTCCACGACACCGGTCGCTTCTTTTTTAGCTTCACGACGTTCTGGACGCGGACGTGTTGGACGTCGACGACCACTGCGTACTGGACGTTTTGGTGCTTCCGGTTCGGTGACCATTTGACCTGGTAACAATTCACCACGACAAATCCAAACTTTAACACCTAGTAAGCCATATTGTGTCATGGCTTCCGCAATCGCAAAATCAATGTCGCTGCGTAAAGTATGAAGCGGCACAACACCTTCTGAATAACCTTCACTCCGCGCAATATCATGACCACCTAAGCGACCCGATACTAAAGTTTTTACCCCTTTAGCACCGGCACGCATGGTCCGTTGAATCGCACGTTTCTGTGCGGTTCTAAAGGAAGCCCGTTGTTCCAGTTGTTCAGCAATGGCTTTCGCAACTAAGTAAGCATCCAAATCTGGGTTCGCAATTTCCACAACCCGGATGTTCACTTGCTTGCCACCTGTTATTTTTTCACATTCTTTTTTAAGTCTTTCAACATTTTCACCGCTGGTGCCAATGACAACCCCCGGCCGTGCTGTCCGAATGATAAGTTCAACACGATTTTTAGAACGCTCAATTTCAACGCGTGAAACTGATGCATTCGCTAAGCGTTTAAAGATATGTTCGCGCAATTTAATATCTTCAATAAGTAAGTCGCCAAAGTCTCTTTCGGCATACCATCTTGATTCCCAATCACGGATAATCCCAATCCGCAATCCTACTGGATTAACTTTTTGTCCCATAATTGTTCCTCCTAATCTCTTTCTGCCACGATGACACTAATGTGGCTTGT
>JAAZGU010000043.1 GCA_012511085.1 Erysipelothrix sp.
CGAAAATTGCGAAAGATTTAGGTGCTTTAACGGTTGGGATTGTCACAAAACCATTTACCTTTGAAGGTAGAAAACGTATGGATCAAGCTTTACAGGGACTTGAGGAACTAAAAGAACATGTTGATTCACTCATCATTGTTTCAAACAATCAAGTGCTTGAAGTCATTGGTCGCATTCCGTTTGTGGAAGCCTTTAAGGAAGCGGATAATGTGTTGCGCCAAGGCGTGCAAACAATTACTGATTTGGTCGCAGTACCTGCTTTAATTAACTTAGACTTTGCGGATATTGAAGCCGTTATGAAAAATCAAGGCTCGGCACTGATTGGTATTGGAATGGCAGAAGGTGAAAACAAGGCGCAAGAAGCAGCGCAGAAAGCAATCACTTCACCACTGCTTGAAGCTCAAATTAAAGGCGCATCCAATGCGATCGTTAATGTAACTGGTGGGGCGAGCATGTCTTTGTATGATTCCAATGAAGCGGTTGAATACATTCGTCAAGCCGCAGGCAACGAGGTTGATATTATCTTTGGTGTTGCGATTAATGAGCAGTTACAAGATGCGATTATCGTCACGGTGATTGCAACAGGTTTTGACTTACCAAGCCAGCCAATGCTTACCAAACCCAACAGTGCACCAAGCCCAACACCTGCTCTAACACAGCAGGAAGAAGTTGAGCTTGATGATGATATTCCAGGATTCTTTAAAAGCAGATAAGGGCATACGCCCTTTTTTTTGTGCATTTGTTTTGAGAGTTTTAAAATAAATTGTTAAACTATCATTGTGATGATGAATGAAAATATTTTACATTAAACAAAGTTTGTTTGAATCAAACTATCGTTGCGAAATGGTTCGCAAACGTTTATTAAAACATATTATCCAAGAAAAACCACAGGTTTTAATTATTAGTGGTTGTAAAGATAAGGACAGCGAAACGTATGTTTCCTTTTTAGAGACGATTAATGAAATGAACATTGTGGTATTGGATAACAATGGCAAATACAAGGTGAATGACATTACAATATTTTTGAATGACACGCATTTGCTTGTTAACAGCAAGCTCATCACGCCAATGGAAGGGTGTGTGAGTGTCCTCAATGGTGACCCCTTTGCCTTAAGCTACATCGTCCTTGATATCTTCGCTGATGAGTCCTTTGCAAATTACCATGGCGATCTTGATGAATTGCAGTGGCTCGAACTTCAAAAGCTCTTATCAAAGTAAAATAAACACCGAAAGGTGTTTTTTTAATATAATCAATAAAAAGATTGACAAAATCAATAATATAATTTATATTATTAATGTAATAGTTAATATAATTAACTTAAACATTGAATAAATTGAATAAAGGGGTTTAAAATGGCTAAAAAAATTAAAGTTGTGATTAAATCACCAGAAAAAAACATTAATCTGCCGCGTATCAGCGTCAAGACTGCCATTCGATTTGTACGTTTTGGTTTGTGGACAAGCAAGTTTTTCACTGAAAGTGATGAAGAGTTTCAAATTTTCTTAAAAAACAACAAAGAGCTCATGCTTGATTTTTTAAAAGCTATTGAGAAAGAATTGAAAGATTTGGAACCCTTTACCTTAGTTAAGGTTGAAAGCGATCAACAATTTGTTTTGATTGATATTGTATAAGGAGCACATGATGGAAAAAGAAGTTATTGGAACGTGCCCAATTTGTCAAGGTAACTTAATTGCAACGAAGTTATCGTGCCCAAGTTGTCAAATTGAAATTACAGGAGCCTTCAAGCTATCCAGTTTTTCAAATTTAACGAAAGAAGAACTTGATTTTGTGGCGGGCTTTATTTCAGTTTATGGCAACATCAAGGAAATGGAAAAAATGTTTAATATATCCTATCCAACCGTTAAGAAAAATTTAGATCTCATTATTTCAAAGATGGGTCTGCAACAACACGCTGCGAATCAGACATCACAAACGGATATTTTGGACAAACTTGCAAACAAAGAATTATCCGTCAAAGAAGCATTGGATCAATTGAAAGGAAAGTAAAAACATGAATAGCAAAGCAAAAATTTTAGAAATGGTAAAAGATGGCATCATTGATGTTCAGGAAGGCGTCAAACTGCTGGAAGCAATTAACGAACCAAGCGAGCCAACAGCATTACAAAAGAAAAAAACACA
>JAAZGU010000044.1 GCA_012511085.1 Erysipelothrix sp.
AAAAAAATCATCGCCCGCAGGCGATGATTTTAACGTTTACCAGGATCGTAAGGTTCCCCCGCTGCTTTTGGAGCTGCGGACCGTTTCGATGTAAAGGCTAATACGATAATCGTTGTTAAATAAGGAATTGATTTAAACATGTTGCTGGGAATCCCAAGATTGGCCAAAAATGGAATCCCTGAATAAGCAGCCGCAATTGTTTGCATGAAACCAAAGAAGAATGCAGCCATTAAAATCCGACTTGGACGCCATTGACCAAAAATTAAAACCGCAATTGCTAAGAAACCAAAACCACTGACGGTACCATTAAAGGCCGTCGTGATGGGAACCATCAGGATGATGCCACCCATGCCGGCTAAGGCACCGGAAATCAGAACTCCGATTAAACGCATGCGCTGCACTTTAATCCCGGCTGCATCGGCAGCCTGAGGATGTTCACCACAGGCACGCAAGCGTAAGCCAAACCATGTTTTCAATAACACGTACGCTGAAACAATTAGAATGACAAGCCCAATGTAGGTTGTGATGTAGGTGTTAGTAAAGAACATCGGTCCGAACACTGGAATCTTACTCAAATAAGGGATAGAGCGAATCCGATAGCGATTTAAAAAATGAACTTGCTGCACGCCAGTGACCATGCGTGCTGTAAAAATCGCAAACGCCGGTGCAAACAGATTAAGCGCGGTACCACTGATCACTTGATTGGCATTTTGATAAATCGCTGCATAAGCATGGAAAATACTAAACACGATGCCAACTACCATTGCCAAAAGCAAAGTATAAATTAAAAGTTGTTGACCTGGAATTTTATCTTGAAAGGCTTGCATGAAAAACAAACCGAGAAAGGCACCCATAATCATAATGCCATCCAGGGCAATATTTACAATCCCACTGCGTTCTGAAAACATACCGCCTAAGGCCACGACCAACAAGGGGATTGAATAGTACATGGTTTGTTGCGTTAAAAAATAGAGAATATTCATTCTTCGTCTCCTTTCAGGCGCAGTGCCCAGCGGTTGAAGGCATTTTTAAAGGCCAATGCAAACGCTGAGAAATAAATGATGACCGCGACCATCATATCAATGACTTCAGGTACAAAGTCAAAGCGTTGCATGTAGAAACCACCAATGTTTAAATGTGCGACAAATAAACCACTAAATATAATGGCTAAAGGATGCGAGTTTGCCAACAGTGCCACGGGAATTCCATTGAATCCTTCAATCGGAATGATATCTTTGACCTCAATATGAACGCCGGTTCCGGATAAATAAACCAAACCACCGGCTAAACCTGCTATGGCACCGGCAATCATCATGGAAAAGACAATGCTACGTTTTTCATTGATGCCGGCATAATGAGCCGCATCGCGATTGAAACCAACCGCTTTCAACTCATAACCAAACGTCGTTTTATCGATAATGATGTAGATGATAATCGCAACCGCAACCGCAATTAAAATCCCACCGTTGGCACCTGAGTTGGGTAGTAATTTATCAAAACCCCACTTCGGAATCTGTGCTAAAGGTGTGATGGATTGATTGCGACGGCTATCATACACCGTCGCTAAAACCAAATAGTTAACTAGAAAGACACCAATGTAATTCAACATGATTGAAGTGATGACTTCATTCACATTTCGATAGGCTTTTAATAAACCCACAATCCCAGCCCACAATGCACCTGCAAGGATTGCACCCAACAAGGCCACAATCCATAAGATGGGCCGTGGAATAAAGAGCCACTTCAAGCCAATGTAAACCGCCGCAAAACCGCCAACGATGAATTGCCCACTGGCGCCAATGTTGAAAAGGCCGGTTTTAAAGGCAAAGCCAACCGATAAGCCGGTTAAGATGACTGGCGTTGCCGTGTATAAGACACTGCCAACACCCCGCGGTACACTATTGAGACCGCCCTTTAACACGGTAATAAAGCCATAATAGGCATCGTTGGGACTCGTAATATATAAAATGATTAATCCTACTAATAATCCGAGCAAAATTGCGATAACAGAGGCTAAGATTGATTTAAAATTATCATTCTGTAGTAATTTACCCATCAACACGAACCTCCTCACGTTTTGATCCTGACATGTACAAACCTAACTCTTGTTGGGTGACTGTGCGCGGGGTTACCTCACCCACAAATTCACCCTCATACATGACCAAGATGCGATCACTGACTTCCATAACTTCATTGAGTTCCAGAGAAATCAATAAGACCGCTTTTTGATTGTCGCGTTGATGAATGAGTTGTTTATGGATGTACTCAATTGCACCAACATCCAAACCCCGGGTTGGGGTCACCGCTAAAATGATATCCGGATTTTTATCAATCTCACGTGCCACAATTGCCTTTTGTTGGTTACCGCCCGACATGGAACGTACCACGGTTCTGGCTTTGCGACCCGCACGAATATCGTATTTCTCAATCAAATGATTGGCGTATTTTAAACGGTTTTTGAAATTAATAAAACCGCGTTTTTGAAATTCTGGCTGATGATAACGTTGCAAAACTAAATTTTCAGACAAATCAAAATCTAAAACAAGCCCGTGTTTATGACGGTCCTCGGGAATGTGCGCCATCTTTGCTTGGTAACGTGAAAACACGTTACGATCCGCTAGTTCTTCCCCATTGATTTTGATGCTTCCTGATTCAATGGGAATCATGCCACTGATGGCATACACAAGTTCCGATTGCCCGTTGCCTTCAATACCTGCTAAACAAAGAATTTCACCGGCACGCACATCAAAACTTACGTTGTTGACAACCGCTTTATGATGATGGCTGCTACGTACTGTTAAGTTGCGCACCGATAAAATAACGTCACCACGTTCAATCTCATCCTTTTCGATGGTGAAGTCAACTTTGCGGCCCACCATCATTTCTGACATTTCCTCACGTGTGACATGCTGGGCATCCACGGTTCCAATATATTGACCTCGGCGTAAAACACTCACCCGATCGGCCACCATTTTAATTTCATTGAGTTTATGCGTGATAAAAACAATGGACTTACCTTCTTTGATCAACTGCCGCATGATGTGCATCAGCTCTTCAATTTCTTGGGGTGTTAACACGGCGGTTGGTTCATCGAAAATCAGAATATCGTTGTCACGATACAACATTTTTAAAATTTCAACGCGTTGTTGTTGACCCACGGTAATATCTGAAATGTAAGCATCGGGATCAACCCGTAAATTATAAAGCTCGCTCAATTCTACGACGCGCTGGCGCGCATCTTTAAGATTCAGCATCCCCCTTTTAACTTCTTCAACTCCTAAAACGATATTTTCTAAAACTGTAAAAGTCTCAACAAGTTTAAAATGTTGATGAACCATACCAATTCCAAGGGCGTTCGCATCATTAGGGCTATGAATGGTATGAGTTTCTCCTTTGATTTTGATGGTACCTGCATCGGGTTGATATAACCCAAACAAGATACTCATCAGCGTCGACTTACCCGCCCCATTTTCTCCTAACAGTGCATGAATCTCTCCTTTTTTTACTTTGAAAGAAACATGATCGTTGGCGATAACACCTGGAAATATTTTAGTAATATCAATCATTTCTATAACATATTCCATTGTATCTTTCCACCTTTAATTGTGTTTAATTATACATGAAAACCGATAAGAATTAAACAAAAATTGAATATAGTTTGGGATTTTATGGGGCTTGGGTTTAATTTGAGCACAAAAAAAGAGCACCTTGCGGTACCCTTTTTATGTGTTTAATTAAATTATGATAATTTAACTTTTACAAATTCTGTTTTGATTTCGTCAGCTTCTTCAACATCGGTATCAAGTGTGATGTTGGAACGGATGCCATCGGTGTCCTTAACAAGAAGGTCATAGATTGCATCGTAGTCAGCCTTTGTGAAGTTCTCAAAACGTGAGAAGTCTTCAGGTAGACCAACACCATTGACAGTCACATCCAAGGTTTCGGAAACGCCACCTTTGAATTTATCGCCATAGTAATCTTCAAGCGCGAGATAAACTGATGTCGCAAGTCCTTTAACGGATGATGTAATCACAGTTTCAGACTCACCACTTTGGTCAACGTCAACACCGATAACTTTCTTATCAGCATCTTCGGCTGCTTTCATGACGGAGTTACCCGCACCACCAGCTGCCGCGAAAATCACTTCAACACCTGAGTTAAACCATGAGGCTGCTTTTGTTTGATGCGCAGCGGATGGTTCAAAGTCACCTAAGTAAGTGTATAGAATTGAAACTTCTACATCCAGCTCTTTTGCAGCGTATTCAGCGCCATCAACAAAGCCGTATCCAAAACGTACAACGGCAGGCACTGCCATTCCACCCATGAATCCTAAGTTGGTGAAGCCTTCTTTAACAGCGGCATAACCAGCTAAAAATCCTGCTTCTTCTTCCGCATAGAAAATCGAATAAACGTTATCTTCGATGCGATAGTTAGGACCTGTGTCCCAATCGCCATCGTTTGGTGTTCCATCAAGAATGACAAACTTGGTGTCTGGGAACATGTCTTGAGCTTCAAAAATGGCTGGCTCAAACAAGAACCCCGGTGTCACAACAACTTTCGCACCGTTTTCTACTGCCAAAGTAATTGAGTTAATGTATTGCTGGGTGTCTTTCTCAGCAGGTGCATAATATTTATAAGAAATATCATGGTCTTCTGCATAAGCTTTCAACCCTTCCCAAGAACCTTGGTTAAAGGATTTATCGTTAATGGTACCAACATCAGTAATCAAAGCGAGTTCGAAGGTCCGTGACCCATCGCCTTCGCCATTTCCTGTAGGAGTACATGCACTAACGGATAAAGCCAAAACTGCGATAAACAAAATCAACAATTTTTTCATGTAAACTTTCCTCCATTGCAGCTAATCTGCTATTTTTATTTTAGTACAAACTTAATAATTAATCAATTAATAATCGCAATAACCAACGCAATCAT
>JAAZGU010000045.1 GCA_012511085.1 Erysipelothrix sp.
GGTTCCACCATGTGATTTTTACTTTTAAAGTAATCAAGAAACATTTGTCGTATTTCTGCAGATTTCATTGTTGTTCTCCCTTTTCATAAAAAAAGTTCCTGCATCCAGGAACGAATTCTCGCGGTACCATCCTGGTTCACCATTGCTAGTGCCCCTTTTTGCCTTAACGCGGCGCACGGGAATGATTAGTTCCAAACTAGAAAGTAGCTTCAATAGCTTTGCCCGAAGATTTACACCAACCATCTTCTCTCTAAAGAGCTTCCCTATTTACTCATCTTTATATTAATATCGCTTTTCATTATACCATAGCCTATGCTTTTTACTCAACCATTAAGCGTTGTTTCAAATAGGTCTTACGCGGTTTCAATTGAGTACGTTCAATGGCACGCACAAAGGCTTGGTATTCACCCATGCAGATTAAGTAATTGGAAGCACGCGTGATGGCAGTGTAATAGAGGCGGCGCTGCAACATCCAGCCATACTCACGAAAACCAAGCAAGATCACAATCGGGTATTCATTGCCTTGAGCTTTGTGTACACTCATGCAATAAGCATGACTGATGTTAATGAACATGTCGCTTGTGTATTCCACAAAATTACCCTCAAAATCCACAATCATCCGATTTTGATTGTTTTCATCTTCATAGGGAAAAACAATCTCCACAAGCGTTCCGATATCACCGTTGTAAACATCATCGTCAATTTGGTTTTTAAGTTGTAAAATCTTATCACCTTCGCGAAACGTTTTATAACCAACTTTAAGTTCACGCTTTTCCGTATCCGGCGGATTGAAAGCCTTTTGTAAAGCATGGTTTAAGGCATCAATGCCGGCTAGCCCGTTGTATTTTGGTGCTAACACCTGAATGTCATCGATACGATATCCCTTGTCTAACGCTTCCGCAATCGTTTGAATGATGGGCTCTTTAACTTGCGTGGTCGTGGTTTCAATAAAACGAATATCCTGATTAAAATCGGCTGTAAATTCCCCTTTTAAGACATTGTGGGCGAGCTCAATGACCTGTGAACCAGATTGTTGTCGATAAATCACATCCAATGTAATAACCGGACAAATGTTGCTTTGAATCAAATCGCGCAAAACATTGCCAGGAGCAACCGATGGCAGTTGGTTGTGATCACCAATCATGATGATTTTTGTATGTTCTGGCACCGCCTTCAGCAATTGCGCAAACAAGTAGGTGTCAACCATTGAAAATTCATCAATGATTAAAATATCGACCATCAAAGGATGCTCTTCGTTACGATTGAATGTGTTGGTTTCCAAGTCCCATTGTAAAAGTGAGTGAATCGTGTTGGCTTTATGATTGCTTAGAATCGTTAAGCGCTTGGCAGCGCGACCCGTTGGTGCGCATGTTTCAATCACCATCGGTGGCTCTACCTTTTTCGCCAATTCCAACAAGGCCAAGACAATCGTTGTTTTACCAGTACCAGGGCCGCCGGTAATGATAATGTGGTCGTCTTCAAAAAAACTTACAATCGCATGTTTTTGTTCTGAGTCAAATTCAATATTAAATTGCGCTTCAACATCCGCAATTTTCGTATTGATATCGTCCAAATTAATTTTAAATGTTCCGGATGGTTTTAAAAAGAAATCCACGATGACATCTTCACTTTCAGCCTGTGATATGGGATACAGGCGCTTGTCATCTAAAAAGGCTTTCCCCTTTAAAAGCACTTGGTCAAGGATGGTGGCACTTGTCAAATCAAATTGATGCTTACGATCAAAATCATCCAAAAACACATCAACGTCAACAAAACTATCGCCACTCTGCATGCATTTATGCATCAAGGTATCAATAAAAGCAGCTTCCATGCGCAAGGGGTTGTCTTCCTCAAACCCCAACGCCATGGCAACTTTGTCCGCAATTTTAAAACCAATCCCATCAATGTCATCAATTAAACGATACGGGTTGTGCTTGATGAGCAAAATCGCATCATCCCCATACAAGCGTTGAATCTTATGCATCTGCCGCATGCTTAAACCAACCATCGTAATAAAAGCAACAAGCTGGTCTTCTTTGTTTGCTTTTAAAATCATCGCAATGATTGTCTCTTGTTTTTGCATGGGTACCCCAGGAATGTGATAACGCGCATCCGGATCGGTTTTGATTTGTTCAATCAAATCAAGACCAAGGGCATCCACCACTTTTGTCGCAGTGACTTTTCCAATCCCAACAAAAGCAGGTGAAGACAAATAGTTAATGAGCGCTTCTCGCTCTTGGGGAATTATGACTCGGATGCTGTTGGCTACAAACTGCATGCCATATTTTGGATGTTCCTGGTAAAGCCCATGACATTCCAACATCGTATCTTTTTCATAAACAGGAAAATTACCAGTTACAAAAATCAATTTTTCGTTTAATTCGTATAAACGAAAAAGCATAACCGTAAACAAGTTACTGGCGTTATGAAAAATTATTTTATGGACTTTCCCAAGAATAACATGACTCATATTAATTCTGACAATAACAGGTAAATCGCTAAAATCCCAACCACATTATTTAAAAAATGCAAAGCGATAGCGTACGTTATTTTACCTGTTTCTTCATATATCTTCACAAAAAACAAACCCAATACCGTGTACACAATCACAAACGGCAAATCATTGATATCGCCTTCAATCAATGAACCAAAAATATGCATTAAACCAAAAGTGATGGCACTGATGATGATCGCTGTCCAATAACGGTACTCGTTTCGAATTTTTCGAAACAAGACCCCGCGAAAGACAATCTCTTCCACGATCGGTGCCATGATGATGGCCGATAAAATAACATAAAATGGTTGTGACTTTAATGATTCAATGATTAAATTTTGATTTTGACTGCTGTCTGAATTCGTTAACAAAGCAACCAAAGGATTTAAGATCAACATCGTCAAATACATCAAACCATAAGTAATCAAAAACTTTTTTATGGGTTTTTTAGTTTTAATGCTGCGCTCGTCTTTAAAAAGCGGCCACGCCAAAATGATACTGACAACCGTTGTGAAAATCACAATTCCGATTAAAATCTCATTGGATATTAAAACACTGGTGTCTCCCATGGCGCGTGTTAAAGCATGCCCAATCAGCGGGTATACAACAAGATAACCCAAAAAGTAATTTAATAAGATTAAGATACTCGCGGTGGTCGAAAGCGGTGATTTTTCATCCATGTAACGGTTGCGTTTAATCATACAAAACCTTTCTGATAATCGCGTCATTTAGCGATTCGTTATTTTTAAATATTTGACAAATTTGGCCCGAGCCAATGCAAACATCATCCACATAGAGCACGGCTTCTTGACCCAAGGTAACCCCTGCAATCCCGTGCGGGTAAGTTAATGTGATGACACCGTTATCCATCGAACATGTCACCGGGTTATCTTTTTGACGATAACGAAACTTTGCGGTACACGTTGTTGGTAGTTCATCCACAAACAAATTCAAACGATCAATTTGACAAGCATCCGAATACAAATATGGATGCTCGCTTGAAAGCCCAACATATAATTCGTTCTTATCAAGGTTTTTCCCAACCACAAAATAAGGTCCTGGAAAACGGTTGATGTTTAGACCCTTGCGTTGGCCGATGGTATAAAACATGACGCCAAAGTGTTTGCCGACCACTTGCTTTGTATCAACATCAATAATGTCACCCATATCCTTGGGTATGTAGTTATGTAAAAATTCACGGTAGTGTCGTTCACCAATAAAACAAATGCCCGTTGAATCTTTTTTGAGTGCTAACGGAAAGTTTTGAGCCAGCGCAATTTCCCGCACTTGTGTTTTTGTGTAGGTCCCTAAAGGAAACATGATGGATGCAAGCACCGACCTTGGTATTTGCGCTAAAAAGTAGGTCTGATCTTTACCTGTATCAAGAGCCCGCTGAAGTTGGTATTGACCGTTGACCTTTTCAATTTGTGCGTAATGACCGGTTGCCACTTTATCAAAACCATGATCTTTCGCATACTTCACAAATGCCGCAAACTTAATATGTTTGTTGCATAAGATGTCCGGATTTGGTGTGTAGCCTTTCTTTGTTTCCTCAATGAAAACTTGGAACACATCGTCCCAATATTCACCGACAAAATCAATCCGATGGAGTTTTAAACCTAAAAGTGATGCGACTTGCAGCGCATCCATGTAGTCTGTTTCTTGTGGACAAATCTCTTCATCCAGAGTTGGGTTTCCTAATAAATCATTATTTAAGGATGCGTCCCAATTACGCATAAAACCGCATTCAACGTCGTAACCTTGTTCTTTTAATAAATACGCAGCGACGGCTGAATCGACCCCACCTGAAAGACCAACTAAGACTTTCATTACTTATCACCTTCGGAGGTAATTATACCATAAAAAA
>JAAZGU010000046.1 GCA_012511085.1 Erysipelothrix sp.
CCAATCGCACAATAAAAGCCACGGGGACGGGCATGGGTGATGCTGTAACTGAAGATTTTCACGCCGTTGGCCACCAGGGCCGCAGCGATGGTATCACCTTGATAACCGATCATGGCTTGACCTTCAAACACAAACGGGATTTTCTTTTCGGTTGAAAATTCCAGGATTGGATGATTTTTAATTCGCATGCGTAAATCCTTTCACTATATACCATTAGGATATCATATTTCGTGATATTTTTAACGATGAAATTGTGAAAATCATTCAGTCATATGCATTGCAGCTTGATTTTCAAAGTGATACTTTTAAGCTATAAAAAGGAGGAAGGGCATGAAAAAATTAAGCATCGTCTTGGTCGTACTTTTAGTCTTGTTTGGTGGTTTGAGTGCATGTACTAAAAAAGATGAGGAAAAAACATTCACGATTGAGGAGTTAGCGCAATTTGATGGTACCGGAGGCAAAGCTGCCTACGCTGCCATTGATGGTGTCGTTTATGATGTGAGTGATGTCGCTTCATGGGCTGATGGTCAACACTTTGGCCTCACCGCAGGTCATGATTGGTCTGTGGAAATTGAAGAAATGTCTCCTCATGGTAAGGACGTCCTTAAAGACTTACCTGTCGTTGGCAAACTAAAATAAGCTAAAAAAGGAGTTACCTCAGGGTAACTTTTTAAATGAAAAAAAAGAATATAAGGCTCTGGGTTGACATACCCCCATAGGGTATATTACAATAACACCGTGAGGTGATAGAATGAAACGTCCAACCCAGCATTCTCTGGAAGTCCAACAACAAATGGTGACCCGTTTAAATCGGGTGGAAGGCCAGATTCGGGGAATTAAAAAGATGATTGAAAGTCAGACTTATTGCGATGATGTCATCAATCAAATTGAAGCATCACGTGCAGCACTGAAATCAATTGCGATTATTATGTTAGAAAGCCACATTCAAACTTGTGTGGTTGATCAAATAAAAGACGGTGATGTTGCGGTTGTCAACGAAGTCTTAGCAACCGTGAAAAGGATGGTGAAGTAATGAGTCAAACTCAATTAAATATAGAAGGCATGACCTGTGCCGCGTGCGCGGTGGCGATTGAGCGCGGCCTGAATAAAATGGAAGGTGTTAACCTGGCAAACGTGAATCTTGCCAATGAAAAGTTAATGCTGGATTTTGATAGTGACATAATTAACGTCGATGATGTTATTGCGCGTATCGAAAAGATTGGTTATCATGCTCAAACGGTAGAAAAACCATTAACGAGCGTGACAATTCCAGTCGATGGCATGACCTGTTCTGCCTGTTCGGCAGCTGTGGAACGGGCGCTTAAGAAACTCGATGTCAACGCCGTGAATGTGAATTTATCAACCGAGAAAGCTTTTGTACAATACGATCCGGAGGCGGTGCGTTTAAGTGAAATTAAACAAGCCATTATCAAGGCTGGTTACAAACCACTTGATATTGAAGTCGATCGTTTCGACTTGGATCAAGAGCGCAAAGCCGAGCAACTTAAAATTCAAAGACGGCAACTTTGGGTGGCCATCGGGTTTACAATCCCACTCATGATCTTTGCGATGGGGCACATGTTGCCCATTAATGTTCCGGACATTATGGTGCCGTCTAAACAACCTTTGGCGTTTGTGTTGATTCAAATGCTTTTGTCGATACCGGTATTGATTGCGGGACGGCAATTCTTTACCGTTGGTTTTCGAACCTTGTTGTCGGGAAATCCCAACATGGATTCTTTGATTGCGGTCGGAACTTCAGCTGCCTTTATCTATGGGGTTGCGAGTTTGATCGCGGTGCTAAACGGCAACACAGCCCTGGCAGAGAATTTGTACTTTGAAACGGCAGCGGGCGTGATTGCCTTTATTAAGGTTGGTAAATATTTGGAAGCAAAATCCAAAGGTCGAACATCGGAAGCCATGAAGAAACTCTTAGGTTTACAACCGAAAACAGCGCTCGTGCTTGTTGATGGGCAAGAAATTGAAATGCCGATTGAAGAAATTGAACAAGGTGATGTATGCATTAGCAAAGCCGGTGAGAAAATTGCGGTGGATGGTATCATCACCAAAGGTTACACCAGCGTTGATGAAGCCATGTTGACCGGCGAAAGTATTCCGGTTGAAAAACAAGTGGGGGATACCGTCATTGGTGGTTCCATCAATAAAAACGGTTACATTCAATACCGTGTGACCTCCACCAAAGGTAACACCATGCTTGATCAAATCATCCAGCTTGTGGAACAGGCGCAAGCCCAAAAAGCGCCCATTGCGCAAATGGCGGATGTTATTTCGGGGTACTTTGTGCCGGTCGTGATTGGGATTGCGATTGTCGCATTCGCTTTGTGGTATTTCTTTACCCGCGATTTATCCTTTAGTCTCACAATCTTTATATCCATCTTAGTCATCGCGTGTCCGTGTGCCTTAGGGCTTGCGACGCCAACGGCGATTATGGTCGCAACGGGTAAGGGAGCCAACCTTGGTGTCTTGATTAAGTCAGGAGAAGCCCTTGAGATTGCCCACAAAATTGACACGGTCGTTTTTGATAAGACAGGCACCATCACCGAAGGTACACCCAAAGTCGTGGAAATCATCACGCAAGGCATGGATGAAACAAAATTATTAACCTTGAGTGCTTCCTTGGAAAAGGGTTCTGAACATCCGCTTGCGGATGCCATTATCATGGCGGCCCAAGCGCGTGGTTTAGACTTGATGCCCGCGGAAGGCACAAAAATCTTGGTTGGCCAAGGCATTGAGGGCTACGTGGACAATCATCATGTGTTGTTGGGTAATGGTGCACTTTTGAAAGCAAAAAACATTGAAAATACCATGCATGAGCAAGTCCAAAGCTTGGCAAAGCAGGGTAAAACCCCCATGTATGTGGCCATTGATGCAACTTTGGTCGGTATCATTGTGGTAGCGGATGTGATTAAACCAACCAGTAAAAAAGCAATTGCGGATTTGCACACCTTAGGTATTCAAACGATTATGTTATCGGGTGACAACGTTGAAACGGCACAAGCCATTGCCAATGAGGTTGATATTGATCAAGTTTATGGAGAGGTTTTACCAGCTCAAAAAGCAGAATTGATTGACGAGCTCAAAGCTCAAGGTCGTAAGGTGGCGATGGTTGGGGATGGCATCAACGATGCGATTGCCTTAACCAGTGCTGACATTGGCATTGCCATCGGCTCCGGTACGGACATTGCTATGGAATCCGCAGATATTGTATTAATGAAGAACGATTTACAAGATGTGGCGGTTGCGATTGGTTTAAGTAAGAAAACCATCAAAACCATCAAACAGAATCTATTCTGGGCGTTTGGCTACAACACCGCGGGGATTCCCGTGGCAGCGGGTCTCTTGTATCTGTTGGGTGGACCCCTATTAAATCCGATGTTTGCGGCGGCCGCGATGGCCTTTAGCTCAATCTCGGTGGTCAGTAACGCCTTAACGATCCGAAATTTTAAAATAAAGGAGCAAGAAACATGAAATATCAAATTAAGATTGAAGGCATGAGTTGCAAGCACTGTCTCAAACGGGTGCAAGAAGCCCTGCTTGAAAACTTTAAACCACAAAATTTAGATGTGTCCTTGGAAGAAAATGCGGCCATCATGGAAGTGCAAGCTGCACTTGAAAAACAACGAATCATCGACGTGATTGATGATGCCGGATACGATGTCCTTTCAATCGAAATATTAGATTAACGCAAACCACGCGTTAATCTTTTGTTTTTAGCAATCCTCTGTATAATAGAGGCAGGAGGACATCATGCAAAGACAAATTATTTTTTTCCTACTTGTCGCCGTA
>JAAZGU010000047.1 GCA_012511085.1 Erysipelothrix sp.
AAAGCAGAAGGGAAGACTGACTTCGACTAAATGACTAAAAAATACAATGTTGATGAAATATTAGATGAAATGCGGCGCATGTTTCCAAATGCGAAGGCTGAACTTGACTATGAGAATCCATACGAATTAACGGTGGCAGTTATTTTGTCAGCGCAAGCGACGGATGTTTCTGTCAACTTAGCGACACCTGCCTTGTTTGAAAAATATCCAAGTGTTTATGATTTGGCACAGGCTGAACTTCTAGAGGTCCAAAAACTCATCAAAACTATCGGTCTGTATCGCAACAAAGCCAAGGCGCTCATCGGCATGGCCAACCAAGTTGTGCAACACTTTGATGGTCAGATTCCACATCGCCATCGCGATCTATTAACCTTGGATGGTGTTGGTCAAAAAACAGCGAATGTGATTCGTTCGGTAGCCTTTGGTGAACCGGCCATCGCGGTTGATACCCACGTGAGTCGTGTGTCAAAACGTTTAAAACTAGCCAAAGAGGCTGACGATGTGTCTGCGATCGAAAGGAAACTAAAACGCAAGATTAAACGTGAGCGTTGGATTGAAGCGCACCATTTGATGATATTCTTTGGTCGCTATCACTGCAAAGCCCTCAACCCGCAATGCGAGGTGTGTCCGTTCACAGCTCAATGTCGCTATTATCAAAACAAATTAAAACAATGACACGTGTCGTATCACAGCATGTCATTGTTTTTTTATTTTATTTAAGGTGTTGATGGAGCCGGAGCCTGCAAGGTTAAGGTTAAGGTGGGCTTGCCTATCAGCTGCACGGATTGCACAGACTTGCCATCAACGTAGACTTCCTTAATGATCCAGCTTGGATTTGCTAAAAAGCTAGCAGGCTGGATTCTAAAGTTTGCCTTTTCTTCCCATGTATCAAGGAAGCTGTAAGGCTTACCAATGATGGGTGTTAAGTCAACCGTACGCGCCTCATAGTAATTTACTGAAAATGCGCCACTGCGTAATTCTTTAACTGTAATCGTTTTATTCATGATGGCTTGGCTATTGAAGCGCATGTCCTGCACTTGGCCAATCTGACTGGCTTGTGTTGGCAGCACTTTGTTTTTGGTAATGTTGGTGATGTTTAAAGTTGCAGCCCACTGGTCAAAGTCAGCAAGCTCTGTAAAATGAGGGACTGTAACTAAAACATCTTCCAAGGCAATCACCTTACAAACTTGATTGGAACGCGATTCAATGTGTTTTTCATAAGCGTAGAAACCACACACTTCAAGGTTGGTTTCAATGTTGCCATCAAAACTAATTTCCACTGTTGATGATGGTGATAATTCCACCAAGGTGTTGTTGTTTACCTTAACGGAAGCACCGTAACGAATCGGTCCATAGATCCAACTTGGGTCAAACAAGCGTTTGCCGGTCGCCCTGACAACTTGGTTGCCAGCAATCAGTTCCATATCAATGGAACCAGGCGCGACCACCATGTCGCCTGGATTTGGATATTCGCTAAGTTTCACTGTAACTTTGTTGGTGTTTCTTGTTTTAATAATGGAAGCTTCTGCAGTTTCCAAGGTTTCTGGAATGTCAATTTGGAAATCACCTAAAGTCGCAAAGTCTTTTTTAATTAAACCGCTGGTAATTAAATCCGAGTTCATGTTTTCAATGATGTTTGCGTAAGGGAAGGTTCCCAAAATGTGCGTGATATCGACCACACCTGAGGGGCGTTGAATGCTTGTGAAGTTGCGATTTTCAATGACTTCTTGAGTTTTTAAAAGTTCATTGACGATCTTTCCTTTAACGTTGGCGTTGATCCAACTCATGGAGGACCAGGTGCGCAAGCCTTTTTCAGCTTCATCAAAGCCGAGCCATAGCACGTTGATGTATTTGCTGGTGCCAGCCGCCAACCAGTGGTCTTTCGCTGAGCCTTCTGGAATCCCATAACGTAAACCATCTTTACCCCAGTCTGAGGTTCCGGTCTTTGCATAAACAGGGTATGATTTTTTAAGAATGCTCATTAAGTTTGGATAGCCACCACTCACGGCATTTTCCATGAGGTTTAAGGTCAGGTAAGCAGCTTCGGCCGAAATGGCACGCGTGGAAGAGTAGGTCGGAATCAAAGGGTCAGTACCATCTTTAAATTCAATCCGTGAAATAAAGTGTGGTTTGATGTAAACCCCTTGATTAAACAAGGTTCCAAAAGCACCCGACATTTCAAAGACGGACGCATCAAAACTACCTAAGGCAAAGCCGAGTTCAAAGTTTTTATTTTCAGCGTGTTTAAAGCCGACGTTGCTCATGTACTCACGCACACGCTTGACGCCAACCGTATCCACGACATCCTGGAGCAGTTTCACCGCTGGAATATTTCGAGATAAACCAAAGGCAGTTTTAAAGGGAATGTCACCTAAATAGCCACCGCCTGAGTTTTTAAGAACAATATTTGAGCCGCGATAGGTGATCGGTTCATCACGGATAACGTGTGAGGTTGCGACCCCTAAATATTCAAAGGCGAGCGCATAAGAGAGGACGGGTTTAATAGCGGAAGCCGGTTGTTTAAAGGTTCCTAAAGCCCGATTTAAAACACGTTGGCCTGTGTAATTACGGCCACCTGAAATACCAATGATG
>JAAZGU010000048.1 GCA_012511085.1 Erysipelothrix sp.
GCGCCGACTGGCATAATCATGTACTCTTGAAAGTCAACGGATGAATCCGCATGGGAACCACCGTTAATCACGTTCATCATTGGTACTGGAAGTGTTTTCGCATTAAAGCCACCCAAGTATTTATAAAGTGGCATGCCATAATAATCAGCTGCTGCATAAGCAACGGCCATGGAAACACCTAAAATAGCGTTTGCTCCTAATTTTGATTTGTCAGGAGTACCATCTAAATCAATCATAAGTTGATCAATAAAGTTTTGATCGCGAACATCCATGCCAACGACAACATCCGCAATAATTTCATTCACATTGTCAACGGCTTGTAAAACACCGCGACCGAGGTAACGACTTTCGTCACCATCACGAAGTTCCAGTGCTTCTCTTTCACCGGTTGAGGCACCACTTGGAACAATCGCACGTCCAAAGGCACCCACATCGGTTGTGACTTCTACTTCAACCGTTGGATTACCGCGAGAATCAATGACTTCTCTTGCATAAACATCAATAATAATTGGCATCATTTTGCCTCCTTTTCCACAACTATTCTACTTAATCGCATTGGCGATTTCAATAAATGATTCTGCTTTCAATGATGCACCACCAATGAGTGCGCCATCAATGTCAGGCTCTGCTAAATACTGAGCGATGTTGTCTGGTTTAACTGAGCCACCGTACTGAATTCTAACTTTTTGTGCTGCTTCTGCACCAACCATGGCTTCCACTTGTTCACGAACAAGCTTGCATGTTGCTTGTGCAATTTCTTTGGTCGCATTTTTACCGGTGCCAATCGCCCAGACAGGCTCATAAGCGATGACTAAGCTTGCCATCTCTTTGGCTGATACACCTTCTAAGGATTTTGCGACTGAATTTTGAACGACAGCCTTGGTTTCACCCGCTTCAAATTGTTCCAGTGTTTCTCCAACACAAACAATTGGGGTCATGCCTGCCGCTAAAACAGCTTTAACCTTTTTGTTGACGGTTTCATCCGTCTCATTATAATAGGCTCTCCGCTCTGAGTGACCTAAAATAACCCAATTCACTTTTAATTCTTGTAACATCTCAATCGAGATTTCACCTGTGTAAGCACCACTTGCTTCAAAGTGTACGTTTTGCGCTGCGACGATGCAATCCGCATGTTCGACAGCTGTCCATAAGCTTGTAAATGGTGCACCAATTCCAAAGTCAGCGCCATCATGAAGTTTGCCTTTGACACCTTCAAAGAAAGCTTTGGCTTCGGCATTGGTCTTATTCATCTTCCAATTTCCAAATATGACTGGTTTTCTCATGTTTCTACTCCTTATTTGCAATTACTTCAATTCCTGGTAATTGCTTTCCTTCCATAAATTGTAAAGAAGCGCCACCGCCGGTTGAAATATGCGTGAACTTGTCTTTAAATCCTAATTGAATGGCAGCTGCAGCACTGTCGCCACCACCAATCACCGTGTTTGCATCTTCAAGACTAGAAATGGCACGGCACACTTCCAATGTTCCAACTGCAAAGGGTTCCAATTCAAAGACGCCCATCGGTCCATTCCAGACCACGGTTTTTGCTCCTTGTAAATGTTTCTTAAACAACTCAATGGTTGCTGGCCCAATATCTAAGGCCATGTAATCATGAGGAATCTCACTGTTTCTTACGACTTTAGAGTGTGCATCCGCTGCGAAACGATCCGCAATGACATTATCAATCGGTAGCACGAGTTTATCTTGCGCTTTTGCTAAAAACTCTTTGGCAAGTTCCACACGGTCTTCTTCAAGCAACGATTGACCAACTTCATAACCTAAGGCTTTAAAGAATGTATAAGCCATACCACCGCCAATCAGTACTTTATCCGCAATCGTTAATAAATTCTCCACGACTGCGATTTTATCGGAAACTTTCGCGCCCCCAACAATCGCAACAAATGGACGTCGCGGCTCATACACAGCCGAAGCTAATGCTTTCACTTCTTTTTCAACTAAAAAACCGAGTCCTGAAGGCAACAATTCCGCTACTCCCACCGTGCTTGCATGCGCACGATGCGATGTACCAAAAGCATCCGAGACAAACAAATCGGCAAGCGATGCCCAATACTTAGAAAGTTCAGGATCATTTTTACTTTCACCCGCTTCATAGCGTGTGTTTTGCATGACCACAACTTCACCATCTTGCATCTGAGCAATTGCTTTTTCAAGTTTTTCACCACGCGTGACATCCACAAACTTGACAGGCGCATCCACGAGTTCACCTAAACGCACGGCTACGGGAGCCATGTTGTTTTTTGCTTTGTCACTTTCAGTCTTCTCAGGATCTTTATGATTCACTTTACCAAGGTGTGAAAACAAAATAACGCGGGCTTTGTTGTCCAATAAATATTGAATGGTTGGTAAGGCCGCCACTATGCGGTTATCCTCGCTGATGACACCATCCTTAATTGGAACATTAAAGTCCACGCGCACTAATACTTTTTTATGCTGAACATCCAAATCTCTAACTGTCATTTTTTCCATCAGATTCTTCCTCCTAAGCATAGAAAATTATACCATTTTATCACCCTCTTGACAACGCAAAACCGGGCAAATGTTTATTTTTTCACAAAATCAATTATAAAAAAACTGCCTGTTTA
>JAAZGU010000006.1 GCA_012511085.1 Erysipelothrix sp.
AAAAAGAAATCAATATGGAAAGGTTTGTTACTAATCGTTAATTTCTTTTGCGCCATGGTGTGCTCCTTTTTTATTTATTGCTCAGAAAAGTGTATAATGTTATCATATATCTCGAGGTGAAACATGCGACGTTGGCACTCATTATTAGATATTATATCATTTCCATTAAAGGTTTTGTTTTTCGCAACAATCTTAGTGGGAATGAGTGGCATTTTATTGAATCCAAATGTGACGAGCATCATTCCAATAAAAAACCACTTTATTATAACATTTGCACATTTATTTCGCTATTTTGGGAGTTTAATTATATTTAATCTGCCCTTTTTTATTATGATCAAGGCGTTATCAAAGCGCTACAGTGATTCCATCCCTGTCTTTATTGGTGTGGTTGGATACGTTATTTTTAATATCACAACCATGTTTTTTGCGAAAACAACCCTCGTAACAGAAGCCTATAGTTCAATTCTTGGAATCCAGTTTAATGCAGCATTGATCGATGCTACAAAAAACAGCGTCTTGTTGCCGCTGCATACGGGCATCATCGGTGCCGTAATTATTATATTGATTACAAGGCTTTCGTATTTGATGACGCGTCGTATGGGTGGTTATGGCATTTTCTCATTTCTTGATAAAGATGTATGGGCTTTAATGTACACGATCTTCTTAAGTTTGCTATCAGGTGTGGTGATTGCTTACAGTTGGCCTATCTTTCTAGGGATTTGGAATTTTATCTTTAATTTCATTCGTTCTGATATCACTAATCCCATGAACCTGTTTGTTTATGGTTTGTCAGACCGTTTGCTTGCAGGTTTAAGCATGTCACAATTAATTCGGACGCCGTTTTGGTTTGAAGCCGCAGGGGGTAGTTGGATTGGCCCCGATAATGTAAATTATTTAGGGGATGTTGGTATCTGGACCAAGCAAGTCTTAAGCGGTATGAGTCCAAAAGGCTTTGGCCGCTTAATCACGCCTTATTACGTAATCAATTTATTTGCGATTCCAGCCTTTATCGCCGCCATGTTTCAAACTTTTACTGACAAGTTAGATCGCAAGAAGTTCCGTGCTTTTTATGTGATTGCGATTGTGCTTTCAGTCTTTGTTGGCTTCTTGTTGCCCTTTGAATTATTTCTCTTGTTTGTGACTCCCATGTTGTACATCATTCATATCTTTGTTACCGGCTTGTTGTTTGCGATTTTTCAAGCCTTGAATGTTTCACTTGGTTACACATTCAGCGGTGCAAATTTAGTGGCAACACCTGCAAGTGTGATTGATTTATTAGTGTTTGCGCGTAACCCATCGATGCAAGCCACTGTCTTTGCGATTGTTATTGTGGGTATTATTACCGCAATTGTCTATTATTTGTTGGCGCGTGTTTATTTCAATTACCTTGCTTATGATGCCTTAAACATTGGGCATTTGGATGCTAGTGTCGAGGAATTGTTTACCGTGTTTGGGGGTGTTGATAACATCCGCATGGTGCATAGCACGTTTTACCAACTGAAAGTATTACCCATTAAAAAAAGCAAGGTCGATTTTGGTCTTACACCACTGAGTGATGTGACCAAGATTGTGGAAGGGCGTTCTGGTTTTTCCCTTACCTTTGGCTCGGGTGCCTTTATCATACGTAACAAAATGATAAAGATTATTAAGGAACATCAGCGGGAGTTGCTGATGGCAAAACAATCAAAAAGTAAAATTGAGAACGTTGAGTAACGTTCTCTTTTCAAAGGATAAAAATGCTATGATATAATAGCGTTAGCTTGTGAGGTTTTATGGAAAAAGTAACACCAATGATGAAACAATATTTGAATATTAAAAAGGACTATCCGGACACCTTGTTATTTTATCGGCTGGGTGATTTTTATGAACTCTTTTTTGATGATGCACGCATTGTTTCAAAGGAGTGTGACTTGGTTTTAACTTCACGTTCAAAGGAACTTGATAAAACGCCAATGTGTGGCGTTCCGCATCATTCCGTGGCGCCTTACATTCAAAAATTACTGAATCGTGGCTATAAAATTGCGATTGTTGAACAGATGGAACCACCTTCAAAATCTAAAAAAATTGTGCGACGTGAAGTTGTGCGTGTTGTGACGCCGGGCACCATTATCGATGAGCTTGAAGATGCTAAGGAGCAGATAAACATTGCTGCGATTGAAGATGCCCATTATGGCATGGCCTTAGCTTTAGTTGAAGTCGCCAGTGGTAAAAGTAAGTTACTCTGGGTCAATCATGCGGTCAAAACATTGATTCCAACCCTTTTAAAACATAACGTACGCGAAGTGCTTGTTGCATCCACTTTTAATAAGGCAATGCTTGATAAATTCAGAGAACTGAATGAACTTACGATTACGGTTCATGATGATGTGACCATCAATAATCAACATCAAAGTTTAGTGGATGAAAGTTTAAATGAAACCTACCATCACGCGATTGGGCGCGTCTTATCTTATTTGGGAAGCACGCAATTCAATGAACTTGCGTATTTACAGCCGTTTATGTTAAACGATAATCAAACATTTTGTGAGTTGGATTACACCACAATCAGTAACTTGGATTTAATCCAACCATCACGCAACAACCGCAACCAAATGACTTTGTTTTCCTATTTGGATTACTGCAAGAGTGCCATGGGCAGTCGCTTATTAAAACAATGGATTGTGGAACCGCTTTATAACCGTGATGCGATTTTACAAAGGCAACAAAAAGTCGGT
>JAAZGU010000049.1 GCA_012511085.1 Erysipelothrix sp.
TCCAGCACGAAACTCTGATGCGCTTCTTTCAGTTGCATGATGTAGCTTGCATCGAGCACTTTAATAATGTAGCGCCCAAACACATCATGTTTTAAGAACGAGTTCACATCCAAAGGGCGATGCACATCAAAAGCATACACATCATGAAATTCTTCCTGCTTTTTGTAAGTACTGATTAGTTGCAGTTGTTCACACTTTGAAAGGCCATCCGCCAGCGTTTGAACATCCACGTTGAGCACATCGCATAGTTTTCGAATAGCCCCCTGCTCATGATGCATCGACAAAGAAACAAGCAACAAATAGACTGAAATCGCACTCATGTTGGTGCTTGGCAAATAAAGCATCATTAAACTATCTAGATCATTGCTTGCTAGCGTTAATTTATTGATGATGATGAATTGATCGGTTATCTTCATGCTTTTCTCTTTCTAATCTTTCTAATTGTAGCTCGATTTGATGCTTTAAATCATGTATCTCTTTATCATTATATAAAACAATCGTTGACATTGCACATTTATTTTCTGGGTCCAATTGCAAGGCTAACATGCCAAGAATTGCCTTTTTACTGATTTTACGGTTTTTGATTAAACGGTTGATAATCTTGGCTTGACTGGTATGGACACACCATACTTCATCAAAATGATATTGCCAATCCACTTCAAACAACAAAGGAATTTCCGCAAACACCCAATCACTTTCACTAGCTGCTACAAAATCGAGGTAAGCATCCCACACTTTCGGATGCACCAAATCCTCAATGACTTTAAGTTGTTCGGGATGGTGTTTCAAATAGCGTTTAATGAGCGTTTTATTAATTTTATCGTCAAGAATGACTTCCGGATAGCGAACTTTAAATGTTTCGATAAGCTCTTGATCATTTTCATAGAGGTACAACACGCTTTGATCCGCATCAAAAACAGGAAATCCTTTTTCAATTAAAATGTTTTTCGCTGTGCTTTTACCACTACCCATCGATCCGGTAATGGCTATCGTTTTCTTTGACAAACTGGACATAAATAAGTTCCTCGATTCACAACAACAGTTTTAATAATGGGTGTTTGACACACATAACAAGGTTCACCTTGACGAAGATGAACCTGCAGAGATAACTGAAACCGTCCGCTTATCCCTTCACTGTTAATATAAGAATAAATGGTTGTTCCTCCACTTGCAATGGCTTTCTCTAAAATCTCAACCACACCTTGAGCAATAAGAGCCCATTGCGAGCGTGATATTTTATGACACGCCACATCGGGATGTAAGCGAGCATAAAAGCATATTTCATCAGCGTAGATATTGCCGATGCCGGCAATGAATTCTTGCGCTAATAAAAAAGACTTCAGTGAACGCTTGCGATGTTTCGCAAGTTCGTACAAGTAATCCCCTGAAAATTGTGGATCATCAAACTCAATCCCTAAATGCGAGAGATAATCATGCAGTTGTGTTTCATCCACTAGATAAACCATGTGCCCGAATTTGCGTGTATCGTGGTAGTGCAAATAGGTGCCATCATGAAATTCAAACACAACATGCACGTGTTTCTTAACCGCACTGGTCGTTTCGATGAAAAAACGACCTTCCATCCGCAAATGCATCACGCAGAATCCTTTTTCTAAAATCAAAATGATGTATTTGCCGCGCCGTTTGATATCAATGATAGTTTGCTGCAGCAGCGCGTGTTTGAAAGTTTCAACGTCTTGTTGAATGATGGATGGCGTGATTACATGAACGTCAGTGATGGTTTTACCTTTGATTTGGCGCATCAAGGTAGCGATGACCGTTTGGACTTCAGGTAGTTCTGGCATTATTTTGCCTCATACCAATTTTGACCAACACTGATGGACACTTCAAGCGGAACATCCAAAGTCACAACTTCAACCATCGCCGCTTCCACCATTGTTTTAACCCAATCGAGTTCATCATGGGTCACATTTAAGACAATTTCATCATGCACTTGCAAGAGCAAGGTTGATTTAGCTTGTTTTTCTCGCAGTTTTGCATCCACTTTAAGCATGGCGATCTTCATTAAATCGGCAGCACTGCCTTGAATCGGCGCATTCATGGCTGCGCGTTTACCAAACTCCCGCACACTGTAAACTGAAGAATACAATTCATCTATGGCACGCCGGCGTTTAAAGATGGTTTGCACATAGCCATTGGCTTGCGCAAAGGCAATCGTATCTTCCATAAACTTCGCAATCTTTGGAAACGACTGATGGTATGATTTCATAAATTGTGATGCTTCCTTACGCGTCACATTAATTTGTTGGGCCAGACCATAATCAGACATTCCGTAAATAATACCGAAATTTACAGCTTTGGCTTGCCGACGCATGGCATCCGTCACATCTTCAAAAGTGACACCAAAGATATCCATAGCCGTTTTCGCATGGATGTCCAAATGATGATTAAAAGCATCAAGCATCGCTTGTTCCTGGGCCATGTGTGCTAATAGGCGTAATTCAATTTGCGAATAATCCGCCGACAACAAGACACTGTCGGCTTCCGCCACAAATATTTTTCGAATAATCGCTGTTTCCTCATTTTTAACCGAGATGTTCTGCATGTTTGGATGGTTGGACGATAAACGTCCGGTTTGCGTTGCGCACTGATTGTAAACCGTATGAATTTTATGATCAGGTCCAATATGCTTTTGTAAACCAGCCGTGTAGGTGCTGTAAAACTTTTGAAATTTTCGATATTCTATAATTTTCTCAATCACCGGATGTTGCATCAGCAACGCTTCCAAGACATCAATAGCGGTAGATCGCTTTTTAATTTGCGGTAAACCCAATTCATCGTAGAGGACCTCTGCCAATTGTTTTGGTGAATTGACATTGAATTCATGTTGCGTTAACTCAAAGATTTCTTTTTCGAGGGCCGTCACTTTCGCCAACGTATCCTCATTGAGACGTGCCAAGTTATCTTCATCCACTGAAATACCGTGGCTTTCCATCCGATACAAGACATCAATCAAAGGAAATTCAATGGTTTCATAAAGTTCAAGCATGTTCTTTGCAATCAAGGCTTGCTTCAGATGGTCATATTGTTTCACGACTTTTTGCGCAAACATGCCATCACTGACGATAATCTCTTTTTTATTAATGGCAATGTGCCATTTATCTTTAAATTTATCCAGGGTTGTAA
>JAAZGU010000050.1 GCA_012511085.1 Erysipelothrix sp.
CCATGACTATAATCAATTTCGGCACCCAAAGCTTCGAAACCTTTGAGATGCAAATCAATGGGGCGCGGCCCTAAGTAACAGCCACCCGGCATCTTCATGCGCACTTTTTTATATTTTCCTAAAAGCGCCCCCATGAAATAATAAGAAGCACGCAGTTTAGTAACCGCATCATGCTCTAAAAACTTACTTTCCATGTTTGTGGGATCAATAATCAGATGCCCACTGCCTTTGGTGCTCACTTTGACACCAAGTTCTTCCAATAAAATTGATAATGACGCCACATCGTCGATTTCAGGAACACCCATGATGGTAACCGGTCCGTCGCTCGCTAAAATTGCAGCTGGTATAAGGGCAACCGTTGCATTTTTAGAACCACTGATGTGAACGGTTCCTGATAATTTGTGCTGACCTTCAATTTTTAAAATCTTCATATTTATTTCCTATCTGTTAACGATGTTATTATACATTATTTTAATGTCGTTCGTAACCATCTCTAATTACAATCTGGCGAAGTTTAAAAAACCCCAAAGTAAACTTTGAGGTTTATTGTTTATTACGCTTGGTTTGCACTACCAAACTCAATAATTTTTTCTTTAACGGCTTCAATAACCGCATCAAATCCGGGCTTTAACACTTTGCGCGGGTCGAAGCCTTTTCCGACTAAGTCTTCACCTGCTTCAAAGTATTTGCGAGTAGCTTCTGTAAAGACCACTTGTAACTCAGTATTGACATTAATTTTAGAAACACCAAGCTCAATTGATTTTTTAATCATTGCTGTTGGAATGCCACTTCCACCATGCAAGACAAGCGGCAAATTACCGGTGACGTCTTGAATTTCTTTGAGTACATCAAAATCTAAGCCTTGCCAGTTTTCTGGGTATTTGCCATGAATGTTGCCAATGCCGGCGGCTAGCATATCAATGCCTAAATCTGCTATTTGTTTGCACTCTTGTGGATCGGCAATCTCGCCAGTTCCGATGACGCCATCTTCCTCACCACCAATGCCTCCAACTTCAGCTTCGACACTGACTCCTTTAGCATGCGCAAGTTCCACAACTTTTTTTGTAAGTTGTAAGTTCTCCGCAAACTCTGCACTCGATCCATCAAACATAACGGATGTGAAGCCAGCTTCAATACATTTGATTGCATGTTCATAACTACCATGATCCAAATGCAAGGCCACCGGTACTGTGATGTTTAAATCACTGATTAAACCTTTAACCATACCAACAACGGTCGCATAACCACCCATGTATTTGCCGGCGCCTTCCGATACCCCCAACATAACGGGTGATTTCATTTCTTGTGCTGCCAACAAAATGGCTTTCGTCCACTCCAAGTTGTTGATGTTGAATGCACCCACTGCATAGTTTTTGTTGCGTGCTGTTTGCAACATTTCTTTAGCTGATACTAATCCCATAAATAAGCCTCCTTTTCTTCCTTATCTTACATCTTTTTTATAATATTTTAAAGCTGCTGCAATAAATCCATTAAATAACGGATGCGGGCGATTGGGACGCGATTTAAATTCTGGTTGAAATTGACATCCTAAATAAAACACGTGGTCTTCTAGTTCAATCGCTTCCACAATGTTGTCACTGCCGCTAAATGCTGAGAAAATCATCCCGTGCTTAGTAAAGGCATCCAGGTACTCATTATTGAATGCATAACGATGACGATGACGCTCTAGCACTTTATCCCGTTGATACAAGGTCGCAATGCGACTCCCTTGTTTTAATTGACACTGATAATTACCTAAACGTAAGGTACCACTTAATTGACTGTGACCAGAATGATTATCCATTAAATGAATAACTGCCGCATCACTTTCACTGTGCCATTCATGCGAGGTCGCGTTCTCGATTTGCATTACGTTGCGTGCAAATTCCACGCAGGCAACTTGTAACCCAAGTCCAATCCCAAAAAATGGGATATTGTTTTCACGCGCGTATTGAGCGGCCACGATTTTACCTTCAATGCCACGATAGCCAAAACCACCCGGCACCAGAATCGCATCCGCCTTCGCTAAGCGCCGCCCGATATTCTCCTGAGTTAAGCGTTCAGAATTTATCCACAAGACTTTGATATGAGCATCGTTGGCATAACCGGCATGTTTCAAAGATTCGGTTACTGATAAATACGCATCATGCAATTTAACGTATTTCCCAACCAAGGCAACGGTCACTTCATGATTCAAGTGCTTGGCACGTTCAATCATTGCACGCCAATCATCCATGTTTGCTTTTTCAACGTTTAGATTTAATTTATGCACCACATAATCATCAAACCCTTGGTCTTGAAAAGACAAGGGAATGTCATAGATATTGTTGGTGTTTAAAGACTCGATGATGGCGTATTCACGCACATCACAGAAGAGCGCAATTTTCTTTTTAAGTTCATCGTTGATTGGCTCTTCAGAGCGGGTCACGATGATGTTTGGTTTAATCCCCAAAGACATTAGCTCTTTGTAACTATGTTGGGTTGGCTTTGTTTTAAGTTCGGTTCCCCCTGGAATGCGCGGAATTAAAGTGGTATGAATAAAAAGCACATCGTCTTTTTCATATTCCGCATGCACTTGACGGGCCGCTTCTAAAAAAGGTAACGATTCGATATCACCAACGGTACCTCCAATTTCAGTAATGATGATGTCTGCTTTTGATTCTTGCACGGCGGCGTATATTTTTGACTTAATTTCATCTGTGATATGTGGAATCACTTGCACGGTTGCCCCTTGATAATCACCGCGACGTTCTTTTTCAATCACGTTGCTGTAGATGCGCCCGGAAGTGATGCTTGCATTTTGTGTCAGTTCTTCATCGATGAAGCGTTCATAGTGCCCTAAATCCAAATCCGTTTCCGCACCATCTTTCGTCACAAAAACTTCACCGTGTTGATAGGGGGACATGGTCCCTGGATCCACATTAATATATGGATCAAATTTCTGCATAAAAACCTTCAACCCGCGGTTTTTAAGTAGCCTGCCAAGTGA
>JAAZGU010000051.1 GCA_012511085.1 Erysipelothrix sp.
GAGTTTGTCACGGATTGTCCCCTTGACACCAAAACTGTGGAAGCACACCTGCTTAAACACAACATTTTAGCGGGATATCCGCTGAGTGATCAACAGATGTTGTGGTGTGCAACGGAAGTCGTCAACAAAGAACAAATCGACCGTGTGATTGATGTGTTAAAGGAGGTGCTGACATGAGTCAACTTATTTTCGAACTGTCCAAACCAGGACGCCGTGGTGTGATTATACCAGCAAGCACAACCCCACACGTTAGCTTTGATGCTAGCTACACCAAAGACGATGCCATCCAAGCACCAGAAGTTGCTGAAATTGATTTAGTACGTCACTACATTGGTTTAAGTAAAAAAGCAATGGGTGTCGATAATGGTTTTTATCCACTGGGTTCTTGTACGATGAAATACAACCCACGCATTAACGAAGATGTCGCTAATTTAGCGGGGTTTACCCAGCTGCATCCATTGCAACCTGAACATACGGTTCAAGGAGCCCTTGCTGCGATGGATCATCTTCAAGATGCCTTGTGTGAAATCACAGGCATGGACGGTTTTACCTTACAACCTGCTGCCGGTGCCCACGGTGAATTCACAGGCATGCTTTTAATCAAAGCCTACCATGAGGCAAATCAAGATTATAAACGCACCAAGGTTATTGTTCCGGATGCGGCTCATGGCACCAACCCTGCTTCCGCAGCCATGGTTGGTTACGATGTCATCACCCTACCATCCAATGCCTTAGGGCATGTCGATATGGATGCCTTAAAGGCAATGCTCGATGATACGGTAGCTGCCTTGATGTTGACCAATCCAAACACACTTGGACTTTTTGACCCTAACATCAAAGCGATTGCGGATTTGGTGCACGATCACGGGGGTTTACTCTACTACGATGGCGCTAACTTGAATGCAATCATGGGCTTGAGTCGACCCGGTGATATGGGATTTGATGTCGTGCATCTCAACCTACATAAAACGTTTTCAACACCGCACGGCGGTGGTGGACCCGGTAGTGGCCCCGTAGGTGTTAACGAGCGACTCATACCTTTCTTACCAAACGGTACGATAATTAAAGAAGCTGGCCGCTTAACCATTAAAAATGCACCGCATACCATTGGCCGCATTCGTTCTTTTTATGGTAACTTCCTAGTAAACATGCGGGCACTTACTTACATTCTCATCAATGGCGCGGAGGGTTTAAAAGAAGTCTCACTCAATGCGATTTTAAATGCCAATTACATGATGGAAAAGCTAAAAGATACTTATCATGTCGCCTACGAGCAAACGTGCATGCATGAATTTGTCGTTTCACTGGAAAAAGAAAAGGCAAACCATGGCATCACTGCCAAAGACATTGCGAAAAGTTTGTTGGACTTCAACATTCATCCACCCACCATGTACTTTCCACAAATTGTCAATGAAGCATTGATGATTGAACCAAATGAAACCGAAAGCAAGGAAACCCTTGATCATGCGATTGATGTGTTGATCCATTTGTATTCGCTCATCAAAGATGATCCGCAAGCGCTGCTTGATGCACCGCACACAACGCCAGTCAAACGCGTGGATGATGTGCGAGCGGCTCGCAATCCTATTCTAAAGTACAAAGAATCAGAATCATCTGATTCTTTTTTTGTGATAGAATAAAAGCGGTGATGAAATGAAACACGTTGAGATTGTCGCTGCTATTTTCGTAAGCGATAAAAAACTGGCGGCCTTTAGGCGCAATCATGGAGAATTTAAAGGTTATTATGAATTTGTCGGTGGTAAGATCAAACCCAATGAAAGCCACCAACAGGCCTTGATGCGTGAATGCAAGGAAGAGCTGGATGTGGATGTGACGGTGTATGATTTATTTAAAACGATTTCCTACCCTTACGACCACTTTAATATGACTTTGCATTTGTACCATTGTCAGCCGCTTCATTTTAACTTTAAATTAACGGTGCATGATGATATGGTATGGGTCGATACCAACCAAATCGATACGCTGCCGTGGTTACCCGCTGACTTGCTTGTTATCGACGATTTAAAATCTACGTTTCTCATCTAAGGAGGCATCATGAAAAAATATTACATTTTCCTTATTATACTCGGAGTCTTTCTAATCACTTTTACCGATAGTGCGTATTTTATTATCCCGTTTGTTATTTCGGGACTCATTTTCATTTCAATTTATCGCATTATCAACGCATCCATTCGAAAACAAACACGTCCCATGGATCAACCATTGCCACCAACAATAAGTGATGAAGTTTACAGTAATGAACATGACCAAGCTCATACCTACAGCCATCCAACGGATGACAATTTTTACGATCCAACCCTCATTGATGCTTTTCGTTACATCGATTTCTCCAACGCCAATAAGACAACCGTCACCTTAACCAATGTTCGTAAAACAAAACAACTTGAAGAAACCCTCATGTTTATCAATGAGGGTGAACAAGTCATTTTAGAAATGAGCCCATCGCTGATCGCCAACATCGGTGTTTATGATCGCTCAAAAACACTGATAGGCTACATTCCAAAAGTACGAATCGCTTTGCTTAATCAACTCATGCGCGAACAACGCCTGATAAAAATTCAAATTTCGAAAATCACAAAAACTTTTGTTGGTTACATCATTCAACTTGAGTTAACTTACATCGCTTAATTTATTCTGGATTTCTTTTATAACTAACAAGCTCCGTCAGGGGCTTTCTTTCTTTTGCATGCCGCTTTTGGTCTTTGAATGGAACATTCGGATAACCAACTGCCAATAAATGTGCAATTTCTTCACTAGGGCCTGTTTTTAAAACTGCTTTAATATCTGCTTGTTTAAAATAATTGATCCATACTGACCCTAATTTTAAATCGGTAGCCGCCAGCATCATGTGCGTTAAAATGACGCTAGTATCAATTAAACCGGTGTCATTGGCATTGATGGCTGACTTAAATATTTTTTCTTTATCGTAACTCACAACAAAAACCAAAGGCGCATTGTATATTTGTGCATGTTCGGCAAATTGCGCTAATAAATCGCGATCTTCCACAACATAAATATGAAAATTCTGAATGTTGCCATTGGTGGGGGCAACCCGGGCCGCCTCCAAGATGCTTGTGATTTCAGTATCTAAAATAGCTTGCTTTTTGAACGAGCGTGTTGAACAACGTTTTTTTGCAAGGGTTAAAAATTCCATACGTTATTTCACCTACTTTTCTTTTATCCTTTTTCTAAAATAACATCCGAAATTCGTGGAATAATTTGTTTCTTACGGGAGACAACGTGATCAATAAAGATGTCTTCATCGTGCAAGACCGATGGATACGCTTCCTCCACAATCCATTTCTCTTTGCCCGCAAAATACATAATTGATCCGTTTTTCTCAATCGATGTGAAAATCATCAACAACAAATCAAGGCGTTCAGAAACACAATATTCCTCCATCGCTTTGATTAGCTTTGGTTTAATTGCTTTTAATTCATCAAGATTATAAATATTGACTTGCCCTAAACGGAAATGATAATTAGAAATCGAGTATTCCTTGATATCGTGTTCGATGATTTCCTTCATTGTGCGATTTTCTAGGTTAGCACCCATCGAGAAGAGTTCTTTCGCAAAAGTCTCAATATCAATGTCAGCAAGCTTCGCTAGTTTTTTACCAACCTCTAAATCAACATTGGTTGTGGTTGGAGAGTTGAAATTCAGGGTATCGGATAAGATGGCCCCCAACATCAAACCTGCCATGTTTTTCTCAATTTTAATGTGATGTTCTTCGTACATCAACGCCACAATGGTTGACGTTGATCCAACGAGTTGGTTTCTAAAAGTCACTGGGTTGGAAGTTTGAATGTCACCAATCCGGTGATGATCAATAATTTCCAAGATTTCCGCATCCATGACATTTTCAACGCTTTGTGACACTTCATTATGGTCCACTAAAATTAAATTTTTATTTTTACTATTGAGCACGTGATAACGTGACACAACCCCAAAGACACGCATGTTATCATCGACAACCGGATAAGAACGATAACGTGTTTTTGTGATTTTCTTTGCGACTTCATTAACGTACTCAAATTTATTGAACGTTACAAGGTCCGTTGTCATAATTTCTTTAATTGGTGAGGAGAAAAAGAGATAACGTGCCGTGTTCAGGGTACCATGACCCGATAAGATGACAGCACACCCTTTCTCACGAGCTGCATCAAGCACCGCTGGCGAAACAGCGTTAGCCCACACAACAATTAAACATGCGGCATCCTTTGCGATGACTTCCAACTGTGCGTGCGTGTCATTACCGACAATCACAGTCCGATTTCTGAGTTGATAGGCATCAAGATTCGCAGCTGAAATCGCAATAATACTCACCTTGCCATTGAGACGTGTCTCCTCAGGTGCATAAATTAATTTTCCTTTAATCGTCTTACTTATAAACTCGATGGGTGTTTTTTGTAGTAATTCAATGCTTAATGCTGTATCACCCATCGCAACTTTTGTCATGTTTGTATTGGTTAGGACACCCAGAAGTTTACCCTTTTCGTCAACAACGACAAGTGTTTGCTTATCTTGTTGTTGCATCAAGTTATAAGCTTCATAAATTGTTGTATCAACACCGATGGTGATCGCATCATCCATGGCAATTTCATACAATTGACTCCGCGCATCATCAAGATACAAAGGTTTTCTAAAATTAAATTTCTTTAATAAAAAATCGGTTTCCGCGTTCACTTCACCTAAACGACACGCAATCGCATTCACGCCTAAGTGATTCTTTAAATTTGCATAAGCAATCGCTGAACAAATGGAGTCACTATCTGGATGACGATGGCCGACCACATAAACCAATTCATTACTTGAAAAATTATTTGTCATAAGATGTCCTTTCATTTGAGGTGAAAAAATTCTTGCTACACCTTATTAATGTTATTTTACAACGCACCCTTGCAAATTACAACCTTGGTAAAATGTGTGTAAAAAAAACAAGCTAAGCTTGTTTATTTTATGGTACTTGTCGCAATATGCATAACATCCCAGGTTGATGCAAATGGTGGTGCATAACCAAAGTCTAACAAAGAGAAGCGATCGACTGTCATTTGTTGATCAATCGCGACCACAAATGGGTTCAAGCGCAAGGCTGTGTTTTTCTCTCCAATCAGCTGGGCGCCCAATAAAACGCGACTTTCTTTATCAACCACAACTTTAATGGTCACATCGGTTGGGTTTGGATAATAACCGGCACGATCATAAGATGTGATGGTGTTGGTGATGATGTCCATGCCCGCATCACGGGCTTCTTTTTCACCAAGTCCTGTTTTTGCCAATTCCAAATCAATGACTTTAATCATCGCTGATCCAAGACCTTGGCCAAATGCTTTGTCTTTACCTGCTAAAATTTCCGCAAGGACACGCCCTTGTTTATTCGCATTGGTACCGAGCGGTACATACGCTGCTTGTTTGGTAATCGCATGCACAATGGTTGCACAATCCCCCGCTGCATACACATCTTCAATGTTGGTTTCCATTTTTTCATTGGTTATGATGGCACCATTGCGTAACATATCGAGTTGTTCACGATCTAAAAAGCGTGTGTTTGGTGACACACCGACCGCCATCACCACAAGGTCTGCTTCCACATGACCTTTTTCTGTTTCGATAAGCATGCGGTTGTCTTTTTCTGAGATTTTAGTAACCCCTTGTGAAAGGTACAATTCCACACCTTTTGCTTTTAAGTGCTCTTCAACCATGCTTGAAAATTCTTCATCAAAGGTTGTTAACACATGGTCCAGACGTTCAATAATTTTAACTTTTTTATTGCGTGTGACAAAGGCTTCTGCCACTTCAAGACCGATGTATCCACCACCGACAATGGCCACCGATTGCGCATCATCGGCAGCTTTTTTAAGTGCTTCCCCATCCGCTAGTGTTTTAAGCACGTGCACCTTATCATGATTTGCACCTTCAATGGGAGGTACAATCGCAGCCGCACCACTTGCAATCACCAA
>JAAZGU010000052.1 GCA_012511085.1 Erysipelothrix sp.
CTTAAACTTTTCTCAATGTTGCGCGACAAGTAATTGGAACGATACAGCACGGCACATTGCCGGTATGAAATTCCTTGCCGATTCAATTCAACGAGTTGACTTGCGATCCATTGGCTTTCCATGGTTTCATTTTCAAGCTGCACATGTTTGATTTTCTGCACATCTTTTTGATTGGTGTATAAGTCTTTGGCGACCCGATATTTATTGTTAGAGATTAAAGCATTGGCACCTTTTAAGATGGAGGGTGTGGAACGATAATTTTCATTTAAAATAATCGTCTCACAGGGCGAGAAATCCTTTTCGAAATCTAAAATAATGTTGACATCTGCACCCCGCCAAGTGTAGATGGTCTGATCCGGGTCACCCACCACATAAAAACTATTAGTTTGTGACTTGAGCAATTTTAAAAGGTCGTATTGTACATGATCCACATCTTGGAATTCATCCACATGAATGTACTCAAAACGCCGTTGCCATTTCTCACGCACATGGGATGAAAACTTCAACAAATCAACCGCTTTAAGAAGCAAATCATCAAAGTCCAACCAATAGCTTGTCTCGCATTTGTGAATGTAATATTCATAAACCTTGGCCATCAATTTCTCATTGGGATGTTTGCCCGCCAAAGTTTTCGCATGGTCGATACTAATACGTGCCACTTTATTGTTGCTGATGTAATTACGCATGCTGCTGTAGCTAAATTGTTGCGGTTCCATGTTAAGCTCACGATAAGCTTGCTTTAATAAGGTCCGTTGATCATCACGATCCAAAACCGTAAAGTTACGAGGCCAGCCAAGCACACCGATGTCTTCACGTAAAATGCGCACACAAAAAGCATGTATCGTGGAAATAAAGACATGCGCTGCTTGATCTTTAAGCGCCAAGGCGATACGATCTTTCATTTCATTGGCTGCTTTATTTGTGAAGGTTATCGCTAAAATGTGGCGCGGTGCCACACCAATTTTCTGAATTAAATACACAATTCGATTAATAAGAACAAGCGTTTTACCACTGCCTGCACCTGCAATAATACGCAAGTATTGAGAATGGCTTTCCACCGCTTGTTGCTGACTTGCATTTAGTTTTTTGATATCAAACATGCTCTCACCTGTCGCTATTATAACATAGTAGCCACCACATAAAAAACAAAGCAAATGATTATGTTATAATACCTTCAAGGAGATTTATGAGCACTTTAAAAGCCTGGGAAAACTACAAAATTATTGACGCCGGTAACAAAGAAAAACTTGAACAATTGGATGATATTTTGATTGTCCGCTCCGAACCTGTTGCCCTTTTTAATAAAGAAAAGCCAGACCTGTGGCACGATGTGCATGCCGTGTTTAAAGTGTCCGCCAAAAACAAAGGCCAGTGGCAAATCCACAAGCCTTTACCACAAAGCATTATTTTAAAATACAGGGATTGGCAATTCATCAGTGCCTTAGGAAAATTCAAACACATCGGTATCTTTCCCGAACAAGCACAAAACTGGGATTGGATGCAAAACATTATCCATGAAAGTCAACGCACCCATTTAAAAGTACTAAATCTTTTTGCCTACACAGGCGGTGCCACCGTGGCCTGTGCATCAATGGTCGGAGTTGAAGAAGTTGTGCATGTGGATGCGGCTAAGAAAATGGTGCAATGGGCTAAAGATAATGTAAAGCTCAATAACTTAACACATCAAAGAGTCCGTTTTCTTGTGGATGATGTCATGAAATTTGTGGAACGTGAAATCAGACGCAAACGTCAGTATGATATTATTATTCTAGATCCACCTTCCTATGGTCGGGGTCCCAACAATCAACTGTGGAAGATTGAAGATCACTTGATACCACTGCTGCATAAATTGAAACAATTGTTAAGCGACCAACCCTTGTTTTTGTTATTGAACAGTTACTCAACGCATTTATCCGCGATGATGATTCAAAACATGATGATGGACGTCTTTGACCAAGGAAGTTTACAAGTTAATGAAATTGGAATCCCAATTTCAAACTCTAAAAAAATATTGCCAACGGGGGTGACAGGTAAATGGACACCTTAAATGTCATCTATGAAGACAATCACTTGCTTGTGGTGTACAAACCACCAGGGGTCCTATCACAAGCGGATGGCAGTTCAAAACCTGATATTGTCAATCAGGCAAAACAATACTTGAAAGAAAAATACAATAAACCCGGCAACGTGTTTTGTGGTTTGGTGCATCGTCTCGACCAGCCGGTTGGGGGTGTGATGGTGCTTGCGAAAACATCGAAAGCAGCAGCCCGTTTATCACAACAATTTTCAAAAAATAAAGTGACCCGTATCTACCATTGTGTTGTGGAAAATCAACCACCATTAGGATGGTATGAAGATTATTTAAGTAAAAACAAAAGAACAAACACAAGTTATGTTTCAAAAGATGGTAAACTGGCACAACTTGAAGTGTTGTCCGTTAAAATGAAACAAAATTGGGGACTCGTAA
>JAAZGU010000053.1 GCA_012511085.1 Erysipelothrix sp.
GCATGTTTCACCTCGAGATATATGATAACATTATACACTTTTCTGAGCAATAAATAAAAAAGGAGCACACCATGGCGCAAAAGAAATTAACGATTAGTAACAAACCTTTCCATATTGATTTCTTTTTATTGGGGCTAATTTTGTTAATGGCTGCCATTAGTCTCATCGCTATTTATGGGGCAATTCCCATCACTCCTGCCTGGATTAATGGTCAAAGCATCTTAATTAAACAAGCGATTTGGTATGGTTTAGGATTTATCACCTTAATTTTCTTATTAAACTTTGGTGTTGACCGGCTCTTTACCAGCATCAAGGTGTTTTATTGGATTTTAATCTTCCTTTTATTTTTACTCATCCTTGATTTCTATATTGATTTACCCTTCATTACACCCATCAATGGGAGCCGTGCTTGGATTATCCTACCTGGCATTGGCACCATTCAGCCAAGTGAATTCATGAAGATCGTGCTCATTTTAATGAGCGCCAACATCATTCATGAACATAATCAGTTTAAAACACAAATGTCCTTTAAAGATGACTTAAGTTTATTTTATAAAATCTTAAAGGTTGTCTTGTTGCCACTCATTTTAATTATTCTACAACCAGATACTGGAATTCCAATTGTCATTGTGATTTCAATCTTAGCCATGCTTGCTGTTTCACAGATTAAGCCTGCGTGGATCTTGATTGGCCTGGTCGTGGGCCTCGTCATTTTTGGAGGCACCATTTATTTGTTTGAATACCACCCAGGTATCTTGGAGAAACTTGTGGGAGCATCCTATCGACTGAATCGTTTGCATGGTTGGTTGCATACCGAACAGCATACACGCACCTGGGGTGCACAACTTTACACCTCCTTGTTAGCAGTTGGCTCGGCAGGCTTAACGGGGCATGGGCCACAAGCAGCTTTGATTATGTTTGCGGAACCACAAAATGACTTTATTTTTGCGGTCATCGCCAAGAACTACGGTTTTCTTGGTGTTATGTTTGTGATTGTAGTGAGTCTCATTTTTAATCTTAAACTCTTAAGCATTGCAATAAAAAACCGCAACCCGAAAGAACAGTACATGGTTGCTGGTTTACTAGGAATGCTGTTTTTCCAACAATTTCAAAACATGGGTATGATTGTTGGTATTTTACCCATCACTGGTATTACTTTACCCTTTATATCTTCGGGTGGATCATCCTTGCTTTCCTACATGATCCCCCTTGCAATTATTTTTCATATGAGCAGTGAAAACAAAACGCGATTGCAACACTAGAATAAGCTTTGTAAGCGTCGAATGTAAGATGTGTTTCGATAGCGTGCAATCTTAACTTTTTTATTACTAAAAGAAACGATGATTTCTTTTGCATCGTCAAGTGGCATGTGTTTATAATCATATATTAATTGAGCTGCTTCAAAGCTATCACTTGTGAAGCTTATTTTACTTGTGGTTGAAAGGATGAGTGGTGATCCAAGCGAGCGCGAAGCCTTGTGATGAATTCCAGAGATTTCCGTCAGCTGCAAGCCTTCAATACCCGTGGACATCACGGCTCCAAAGATGGAACGATTATAGGCAGTGGAGCCTGCCTGACCGCTCACACATAATCCATTACCACGAAACTTTTCCAAATATTCGCCGTTGATTTTAACGTGAATTGTTTGTGTTTTAATAATGTTTTCAACACGCACTTCATTGAGCGCGTACAGATACTTATGTCGCTCACCATTGCGTGTTTCAACTTTAAGCATGCGAATGGCTTCCACTTTTGGTTTTTTATGAAGAACATCGTGGATGACATCATCAATCTCATCGGCCTCATAATCTGTAAAAAATCCAAGTGTCCCGGTGTGAATCCCCACAAAATTGACATGCGGTAAGCGGTTGGTGTATTTGTGAATAGCATGTAAAAAGGTCCCATCGCCTCCGATGGTAAACACAAGTTCTGGATTTTTCTCATCAATGACCCATTGATGGTCCACTAATGCTTGACTGAGTTTCTGTTGTAAACGCTGAGAAACCTCATCATTTTTAGCTGCGATAAAAAAGCGTTGCATGGCGTTTCCTTTCATTTTTAACATGTCTATTGTATCATACTATCAAGGTACTTATATGATGAATGTCCGCTTCGAAATCGAGTATAAAATACTTATAACTCCAAATCAAGCAACGAAATTGCTACGTTTGGGTATTTTCACTTACAAAACGCATCAGATTAACGATTACTTCGATAGTGATGACTATTATTTCAGTAGGCAAAAATCAGTCTTGCGGATCCGCACCCGGAATCAACGACACATCTTCACACAAAAAACTGAAACGGATGCCGGGCTTGTGGAAACGGAATTTGACATCGATTCCCACAACATGAATGATGTGAAAATTAAAGAACTGATGCAAACCCATCAACGCCCTTTTACATGGATTACAAGCGGCCAAAGTGAAACCACGCGTTATATATACGATGATCAATTTGGTCAATGGTGTCTTGACTTTAATACGTTTGACTTTATTTGTGACATTGAACTTGAATATGAATTATTCGAAGGTGTTAATGATAAGAAGGAACACTTTCTGGACCAATTAAAAAAATGGGATATTCCCCATTTTCCTTGTCAATCTAAATTTAAACGGATGCTGGATTACCATGAACTGCATCAAGACGACACAATGATATCCAAACCATAATAATTAAAAACAGTACGTTTATCAGCAACAACATCTTGATCGCTTAAAACGGATAAACGATAGTGAATGTCTTTTATCTCAGGGGTTTCACGATGTTGTTTTTTAAAGGCCATAATTTTCCCTA
>JAAZGU010000007.1 GCA_012511085.1 Erysipelothrix sp.
TAAAAAAACAACAGGAAATACCTACGCAGCTACTTTTAATGTCGATGATACTAATAAATATCTCAACATTTACATTGAACATATCATCCTTATTGATGAGGCTGGCAATCGAGTTTTTTATTTGAATGATCCGACACAAGGTGGCTCAGATACTGAACGTCGCTCGTTGCCAGATCACGAAAAAATTAAAATCTCTGGCATAACAACACCAGATACCTAGCCACCTGTGCTTAAAAATTACAAGGATGAAGTCTTTACAATCAGAGTGCCAGGAATTTTTCGAGCTTATCTCGACATTGATGATGATCTCTCAGGTTTTAATCGAGGAAAAGTTACAATCTTAAAAATCAATGAAGATGAACCAAACAGTTTAGCCTATTTTCTATACATAGGTGCGTCATCCAAGACCAAAGATGGCTACCGCATGGAATTACCTTTCAACGAATTTATCGCCGCGGAAAGCTATGTCATTGGTTCAATTGAACTGGAAGATGTTGCTGGCAACAAAGTCACGTATGATCTGGATGCTGAAGATCCACAATATAGGCTTGCTCGTAAAGTTATTAACCTTGTCAAAGGGGAAACCGCCGACTTGATTACTGGTACCATGAATGAAGACTATGAAACAACCATTAAAGAGAGCGCCGATGATGCAAGAATTGCGATTGATGCAACGAAGAACAGCATCGTTAAAGCTCAAGTTTTTGATTCAGTTAGAGACACCAACAAAACCTTAGTCATCAACAACAAGGCCATCGAATGGGTTTTTTATGGCAAAGATATCGTTCATGCCAGCAAAGACATCGATTCAAAAATAACAATCAGCACGTTTGCTGCTGGTGGTGCGAAAATGAACATTGAAAATTATATTTCAGGTGGTAATGGGCTCATCATTGATTTCGCGACAAATGGACTTTTACCAGGAAAAGCCTTAATCAAAATAAAAGCAGACTACACCCTGCGAGATTACGTTGGAGAATCTGATCTTTATGTTTATTATTACAATGAAGCTGGTGGTGGCTTGGAAGCAGTTGCGAATAAAATCAACATTTCAGAAGATGGTTTCTATGAGTTCTACATTACGCATAACAGTCGCTATCTAATCTCTTCGAAAAAAGCAAAGTCAGTTATAAAGGACGCAAGTGCTATCAACAAACCTTTTAATAATGAAACACTTGCAGAACAAGAAATAATTGATACTGAAGATAAGCAACTTGAAAACGATGGGATTGCTGAAACTGTTGATGTCACTGAAACAAAATCGAAAATCATTCCAACTGAAACACCAAATGAAAACACCACACTTTATGTGTTTGGTATGATTTTATTATTTGTGATTGGTTATACTACTTACACCTATAAAAAGTAGTCAATTGACGTCTATTTTTCAAAGGTTAAATTATTCTTAGGACTCCACGAAACAATACCATGTTATTTGTCTGTTCTTTTCCAATAAATGGATCCGTTGTAAATTGCATTGGCAAAGGCAAAGATGGCAACAAGATACAAAACTTGCGTTTCAATTCGTGTGATTGGTTACCCTTTTGTTGAA
>JAAZGU010000054.1 GCA_012511085.1 Erysipelothrix sp.
AAACCGACGATAAGTGAAAACAAAAGCGCATCCAAGGTAATGGATGTCGTAAATTCATTCACGACCGCTTTCTTTAATACATCTAAATACTTCATAATTGACCTCTTTTCTATAAGACACTGCGACAATAGGCAAATTTAGAAATCGCTAAACGCGTTTTCGGAATCGTTTGTAGCACAGTTGCGATGTGTGTCGGCAAAATTTCATTGAATTTTACTTCCAACACAACGTCGTTATTTTCAAACACAGGCACACTGCCTTGTTTAAAATCAAATAAATCTTTATTATAAGCGCCAGAACTGACATGATAATCCAATGTCACACGCACATCCAAGGGCTCATAAACAAAGGCTTGGCGATAATAATCAACCATGATGACAGGCTGTAGCGATGTGTATTGATACGCCAACAAAAAGCGACTTAAAACGTTGGTGTTTTTGGTGACTTCCCAAGCTTGGGCATCCAGAATCTGTTGCACCTGCGCTTCACTTAACCGGTGAATGTCTTTGTATGTCATTTGATCGTGTTTATGCTTGCATTCCAACTTCATAAACGAGGGATCTTGATTGTAGAAACGGATGCGGTATTTCTTACGAAATTGTACGCCATCCAATTTTTCCGCATAAGCATCACCATCGAGGGTGTCAAAATATAAACTCCGAATAAAATAAGAATAATCCTGGGCAACGGAATGGCGATCACGGTCCATCAAAAGCGCCAACCGCGATTCCAATATTTGGGCAATGTTTTCACTGATTAAGAATTTAATTTCATGACGATATCTTCTACTCATAGCCCACCAAAATAAAGTTCCATTTCTTGATTCGTTAAATTAAAGAAGCGTTGCGCTTGCGGCAACATGTAGCCATAACGCAAATCAAAATACCTGCGTAAATCATCCAAGGATTTCTCCCAGCGTTCCATGGTTAAATTCCAACGTGCTTGATTGCGGGGCATTTCGGGTCGATACAATTCCGTAAGTTCATCCAAACGTTGATAGATGCGATCTGGATGGAAGGTTGTATTGACATGCAACGCCAAACGTTCCACAAACATGCGCTGAAATTCTTGATTCACAATCAAATTGCGAAACAAAACGGTCGAAACGCGGGCCGCAGCCATCCCCTCAACCTGCACCATGAATCTGAAATAATCACGATCGTAATTATACATGGCAAAATCCAAGTCATACCAAATCATATGCCAGCGTCCATCATCAATATCGGGATGATTAAAGAAACGCGCATTGATGATGTCATTGTTGGCAACAACGGTTGATGCCACCCAGAAATCAATGTAACTTTCCAAGTTCAAGATGGATTTCATGTGTTCCCAATATTGAGGAACGCGTAAATCATGGTTCACGGCGTATTGAACCATCTGATTATAACCACGTGCAGAACCACTGGATACGCCGCTGTCAATGCGGATCACGTTCGCACGATCATCCACGTTAAAGTGGCTGCTGATAAAATCTTCATCCACTTTTTCACGAATGTTGTAGACGCCCCAATAACGACCGTTGATGTACAAGATGGATGGTTTATAAGCTTGAATCTCCACTTCCATCATGCCATCCGCCAGTGATGTTCCCAAAACATCACGAAACAAGGCATTGACCAAATCTTGCGAACCCGAACGCAAAACAATCGTATCAAAGCTTGCGAAATCACGTGTATCAAACACGGGATAGTTTAATTTCGTCTCTTTGTATTTGCCTTTGAATTTTAAACTGAAACTTTTTTTAGAAAAGCCACGCGCCGATCCCCCAAACAATTTCAGTCCTGCATTGATACTGAATTGATTGTCGTCTTCAAAAAAAGAAGCGTGCACCGGCACTTCAATGCCCACCGTCCAAGGATTCCCCTGCAAATAACTTAAATCACCAGGATTTAAAGCAAGCGACATCACCGGCATGGTGTGATTTTCGTTAAGGATATAACTTTTTGTGATTGTTTCACTGGCCAGCTTCCCGGCTTCGAGGGCCCGAAAACGCACCGTCGTTGTTTCATTAAAGGTCAAAGGACCGTATAAACGCGCACTATTAGTGGTCGGCACACTCCCATCGGTTGTGTAATAGACGGGTGATGTGGATGTTGCGAAGACGCTAACACTTTCAATGTCGTTGTAAACACCTTCTACATCGCCTGTCACATCAGGCGTGCTCGCAACACTCCGGTAACTCGGTGTCGAATTACTTGCTCGGGGTGTTGGTGTTTGGAAATAACCAAAGCCGCCATCCAGCGTGCGCCCGTAACTGTAGTTAACTGGCACTTCCGCAATAAACATGGCATCAACGGGTGTCTGATCTTTAAACAAATATAAAGAATCAACATCCGAGATTTTAAAATTCGCATGCACGTACTGTGACATGCTGAGATTTGGATCTCCGGATGCCATTAAAAGAAAGGTTTCTTGCGGCTGCAATTCCACATCCGGTAATCGATATTGGTCAATGTGTTTAAGCGAAGTGGACAAGGTGTATTCACTGAGATTGATGGGTTTCTTTGAATTGTTAAGCAACTCCACCCAATCATAATATTGATCGCCATTATGTGGTAAATACACATAATTTCGGTTCATCATTTCATTGATAAGTAATGTTTCAT
>JAAZGU010000055.1 GCA_012511085.1 Erysipelothrix sp.
ATTCCACTTAACAGGTGGTTTTTTAAATGGGTGACTTCTAACTTAGCTTTTTAATTGAGAAATGAAGTTAAAAAAAGGAGCTGTGCTCCATAAGCAATTGATTAATTACCTATTTCGTTACAGCTCCATTTTAATTAATATCACAGATAGTTTCAGACTCTCATTAATTGTGTGTTAGAGATGTTAGTTTTCTTGTTGTTTTAAAAATTTTTCAACTATACTTGTAGCTTGCCTTACAAAATACTCACACTTTTTAGGCGGTGTTTGGGTTGTGGGTCGTGGGTTACGTTCCAAATCCTCTAACAACTCACGACATATGATTGAACCATTTTCTTTTTCAAAGCGTGCACTTATGGTTCTGATAAGTTCATAATGATTGGTTTTCGCTTCCTTATCTTGAGGATCATCATAGCCCTTAATCATTCCAATTGCCATCAAGGCTCCGGTTAAGGCACCGCACACTTCTTGAACACCCATGCCACCACCAAAAGAAGATGCTAATTTTACTAAATCTTGTTTTTCACATCCCATTTCTTCTAAAAAAGCAAGAGCCGTGGCTTGGGCACAATTGTAACCTTGATAAAAATAAGAGACTGCTAATGTTTGATAATCTTTCATATTTACCTCACAACGAAAAGCAAGGAATTTTCCTTGCTGATTAAGGGTGTTGTTTCATCATCTGTTGATGATCTAAATTAAATTGTTTTAAATCATTACTCACGACTTCATCCTCAAGCATCGCCATGAAGATATCATATGAAATCGTACAACTATGCGCACCCATTAAAAAAGCATCAACGACCTCATCTACCGTTTTAAAACTTGCGGCAATAATCTCGCAATGATGTGATTCACGATCGATTAACATGCGTGCTTGCTGTATTAATTTATTTGGATCACCTTTTTTATGACGCTTGATACGATTATAATACGGAGCAATGTAATCACATCCGACGCTTAATGCTAGTATAACTTGTTCTATGGTATAGATTGTTGTCCCTAAAACCAAATTTTCAGGGTCATCTTTTTTGATTGCCTTAATGATTTGTAGACCGATTTCATCAATGGCAACTTTATACACAATGTTTGGATTGTTACCTTTAAACGCTTTAATACGCTTAAAATCATCCAACATCGCTTCATACGTTTCACCAACCAATTGAATAAACAACAAGCCTTCAATGGTTTCTAGAATGGCTTGCAGTTGTTTAAAACGATTGTTATTTGCTCGAAATAAAATAGATGGATTGGTTGTCACACCTTGAAAGCATGAAAAACGACTTCCTGCTTGCAAGTGTTCAATATTTGCTGTATCTAAATATAACTTCATCATGACCTCCATCACGATTTATTATATCACTAAAATGTTAGCTCATGAAAGAGCCCCACAAGCTCAATTGGTTTCATTTCACTTTTTTGTTTGCCTTTAATATCAAGAACGACTTCACCTAAATGGAACATGACACATCGATCTCCGTAAGCTAGAGCATCTTTAAGTTGATGCGTGATCATGATGGTCGTAATTTGAAACTCGTTCACTAACTTTTTAGTAAGCGCCATGATGTGTTCGCTCGCTTTAGGATCCAACGCTGCCGTATGTTCATCAAGCAATAATAATTTGGGCTTTGAACAAATTGCCATCAACAAACTTAGCGCTTGCCGTTGACCACCGGACAATAAACTTACTTTCACATCCAACTTATCTTCAAGATGCAAATCAAGAAGTGAGAGCAATTCAACAATATG
>JAAZGU010000056.1 GCA_012511085.1 Erysipelothrix sp.
ACCCGTGAATTTGAACAAATGGAACTTCAATTTTTCACAGAACCAGATACTGCAATGGAATGGTTCGAATATTGGCGTCAATATTCTTTGGATTGGCTCATTGATTTGGGCTTAAAACCAGAACATTTACGTTTCCGTGATCATGATGCGGATGAGCTGTCACACTATTCTGTGGCAACCACCGATATTGAATACTTATACCCATGGGGTTGGGACGAAATGTGGGGCATTGCCAACCGTACTGATTTTGACTTAAGAATGCATCAAGAGCATTCCAAAGTAAACATGGAATACTTTGACCCCATGACCAATGAAAAATACATTCCATACGTTGTGGAACCATCTTTGGGTGTCGAGCGTTTGTTCTTTGCGTTGATGGCGGAAGCCTTGCATGAGGAGCAACTCGAAAAAGACACACGTATCCTGTGTTCTTTACATCCAGCATTGGCACCTTATAAAGTTGCGATTTTACCACTTTCAAAGCGCTTGAATGAAAAAGCCAACGCTTTGTATGATGTGTGTGCCAAGCACTTTTCCACAACTTACGATGAAAGTGGCAGCATTGGCCGCCGTTACCGTCGTCAAGATGCGATTGGAACACCCTATTGTATCACCGTCGACTTTGATACCATGGACGATGATTCGGTGACGATTCGTGATCGTGACACGATGGCACAAGAACGTGTTAAAATATCGGAATTAGTCGATATTATTAAAGAGAGGATTACGTTTTAAGCGATGGCTCGTATCCCTGAGGATATCATTAATGATGTGCGTGCAAAAGCAGACATTGTTTCAATTATAGGGCAGTATATCCCTTTAACTAAAAAAGGGAAGAACTATGTTGGGCTTTGTCCCTTTCATGATGACCACAATCCATCACTTTCTATTTCCAGCGACAAACAAATCTACAAATGTTTTGTGTGTCAAGCAGGTGGTAATGTGTTTACCTTTGTGAGTGAATTTGAAAAGATACCTTTTGTGGATGCGGTGATTCAAGTTGCGAAAGAAGTCAACGTTGATTTAAGTGATTATAAAAGGGAAGTCAGGGTCGTGGACCAGCGCCTCAAAAAACAATTTGAGGTGTTGGATCAAGCCAATCAATTTTTAAAATATCAATTACAAGCGACCATTGGGCTACCCATCAAAGATTATTTAAAACAACGGGGCATTGATAAAGACATCATCGAAGCCTTTGAGATTGGCTATGATCCCGATCGTGAGGCGCTCACTAATTTTCTACTTGCGAAAAAATATGATCTAAAATTGATGCATGCCGTGAATGTGGTGGCGGAGGCTAACCAACAAAATTATGATGTTTTTGCCAACCGCATTACCTTTCCGATTCGTAATTACTACAATCAAATCATTGGCTTTACGGCGCGCAGTTTAGAGGCGCATCAAAGCAAATACATCAACACCGCGACGACCGATTTGTATGTGAAATCGGAAGTCCTCTACAACATCTATCAAGCCAAGGAGCACGCGAAGCGGGCTGGCCATGTGATTTTGGTTGAGGGAGTGATGGATGTAATTGCTTATTATAAGGCAGGCATTAAAAACGTGGTGGCTCCCCTTGGGACTGCCCTGACACGCCAACAAATCAATTGGCTTAAAAAGATTAGCCATCATGTCATCCTCGCTTTTGATGGCGACGATGCGGGTCAAAGTGCCACACAAGCGGCCATTGATGTGTTAATTCCGGCGCGTTTCAATGTGGAGGTCATTCGGTTTAATCAAGACGAAGACCCCGATGATGTCATTGAGAAGCAGGGCAAACAAGCGCTTGTGGATTTGGTTGAAAAGCGCATGCATTGGTTAGAATATGCAATGTTTTATTATCAAAGTTTGTATAATCTAAGCAATTACAACCAAAAGAAAACATACGTTAATACAATCTTAACTTACATTAAAAACTTACAAGATCCTCTTGATAAACAACATTTCAGTCGCGCTTTAGCGCAGATCACTGGTTTTGATGAACAACAGTTGTTCAGTGCAGTAACAAGCAGTGCTACGCCAAAACGTGATAGAATAAGAATTGGTGCGCCCAAGGATGAGTACTTGGTGCCAATCTATGAAAAAGAAATTTTGGCGCAAATGTTATTATCCAAACAGGCAGCCATGTTGTTTCAAGATGAATTAGGTTATTTAAGCCATACATTAGCGAATGAGTGTGCGATGTTGCTTATTAATTTGTATCGCACGCGCGATGAATTTATTGAAATTGCAGATATCATTAGTAAGGCCCAAGCGAAAGGGCTGGATAAATTTTTGATGAGCATTATGGAATGGCCATTATTCCCAGAAGAAGTTAATCTAAAAGCACTGCAAGATGCGATGTTTCATGTGAAATTAAAAGTGATCAATGATCAAATCAAACAATACAAGGGGCTCGCATCCCAAAGTATCAACCCAAAGCAAAAGGCGCAATACATTGCGAAGATGATCAAAGCACAACAAGAAATTCAGGAACTAAAACTTAAGGAGGGAGTCTATGACAAAAATTAAATCATTAGAAGACATTAAGCGGGAATTTGTTCAACTCGCTAAAAATAAAGAAGACATATATGAAAGTGATGTGTTAGACGCGTGTTCGCACCTGGACATGGATGATGACACGCTGGAACAATTGTTTCTCTACTTCAAAAACAAGAACATCGAGCTAATTTCAGACGAAGATGAAGAACCAGCGGATGAGCTGGACTTTCTTGATGATGATATGGAAGTAGATGAAGAAGAAAACATTGTTGATTTGGAGCTCTACCACGCGCAACTGACAAACACACCGATTGCACGCATCAATGATTCTGTCAAGATGTACTTGAAGGAAATTGGACGCGTTAACTTAATCGATCCGCAGGATGAACCAGAAATTGCACGGCGGATTCACGATGGCGTGGAAGCGACCGAATACACGATCAACATGTTTGATTCACTGTATCCGGATTTAAAAGAAGATCCAGCCTATCAAGAAGTGGAAGCCATGGAAGATTACTTAGAAGCAAACGTAGAGAATGATGAATTACGTAAAAAAGTCATTTCTTTGCGGGAAGTACGCATCGATGGGCTTGAGTCCCGCATGGTTCTGATTTCCGCAAACTTGCGGCTGGTCGTCAGTATTGCGAAAAAATACGTGGGCCGCGGCATGTTGTTCTTGGATTTGATCCAAGAAGGGAACATGGGCCTGGTGAAAGCCGTTGAAAAGTTCGACCATACGAAAGGCTTTAAATTTTCAACGTATGCCACCTGGTGGATTCGACAAGCAATCACACGTGCGATTGCTGATCAAGCACGGACGATTCGAATTCCTGTACACATGGTGGAGACTATTAATAAACTAACACGTATTCAACGCCAACTTGTGCAAGTGCACGGTCGTGATCCAACGGCCGAAGAAATTGCGGAAGTTATGGAAAACATCACGGCAGAGAAAGTACGTGAAATTCAAAAAATCGCCATGGAACCAGTTTCGCTTGAAACCCCCATCGGTGAAGAAGACGATTCACATCTTGGTGATTTCATTGAAGACAAAGATGCTTTGTCACCGGATGAGTACGCAAACAATCAGATTTTAAAAGATGAAATTAACCTTGTCTTGCAAGGTTTAACCGAACGTGAGGAAAAAGTATTACGCTTACGTTTTGGCCTTTACGATGGCCGCACGCGCACTTTAGAAGAAGTTGGGCGTGAATTCAACGTAACGCGCGAACGTATTCGTCAAATTGAAGCAAAAGCGCTGCGTAAACTCAAACATCCAACCCGTTCCAAGAGGTTGAAAGACTTTGTTGATAAAGGATAAACTGTTATCGAAACGTTTAGCTACGATTTACAAGTGGATTAATCAAGGTGATGTCATTGCAGACATTGGCACAGATCATGGGTACTTGATCGCGGCGCTTGTCGCTGATCAAGTGTGCCCGAAAGCTTTTGGTGTGGACAATAAGCCAGGGCCTTTACAACAAGCAGCCAAAGTCATGAAGGCCTATCATTTAGAAGCTGATGTCGAACTTACCTTAGCGATGCCAGATCATGCATATCATCATGTGGATGGGTGGGTGATCGCAGGATTAGGTTATGAGACCATCACCAAAATTATTGATGAACATTTTCAGAGTATCAAAAAGTTAAAATATGTGATTATTCAAAGTAACACCAAAGTAGCGCAATTGCGCTCCTACTTACAAAGCAAAAATCTACACATTGTGGATGAAAAGCTCGTCTTTGATGAGTTTTATTATCCTATGATTAAAGTTAGGTATCAAAATGAACCTTATCGTTTAAAGGAAGTGGAAAAATTGTTGGGACCCGTGCTCTTAAAAGACAAAGTGCACCCATTTAATGATTATTGTGAGCACATAATTTCACAAATTGATGGCATTTTAAATGAAATACCTCCCAATCATCCACGTGTTTTAGAGTTACAAAGAAGAAAACAATCGTTTTTGACTGAAATTAATTGAAGGTGATAAAATGTTAAATAACAAACATTTGGAAAGTTTAATGGATGTAGCAGGTTTTATTCAGTTGAGTAAAGTCCAACAAGCTGTGATTCCTGAAATTATAAAAAATCGTAATTTAATTGTGAACTCGCCAACCGGTACCGGAAAGACGCATGCTTATTTGTTTGGAATCTTTTCTAAAATCACGAAGCAGCCGCATACACAAGCCATTATTGTGGCACCAACCCGTGAATTGGCCTTTCAAATTCATCGTTTTGCGATGCAACTTGAAAAGGAGTTTGAAGGTGTCAAGGTAAAACTGTATGTGGGTGGTGAAAAACGCAGCGCGATTGGCAGCCAAGCCCAAATTGTGATTGGTACCATTGGCCGTTTAAATGATTTATATTTGGATAAGCAAGACTTACAATTGCATACTGCCAACATCATCGTGTTGGATGAAGCGGATATGTTGGTTGATCAAGGTTTTATTAAAGCTTGCGACCGCTTGCTTTCAAATTTAGATCCTAACATTCAAACGCTTGTTTTTTCCGCAACGATTCCCCAAGGGTTACGGCCTTTTTTGAAGAAATATTTGACACAGTCAAAAAACATTCAAGTTTTTGACGATGACATCTTTAATCCTAAAATTACTTATCAGCTGTTGCATACCAAGCATTTAAGTTACATTGAAAAAACGATGGAGCTTTTACCACATCTTAATGCCAGCCAATGCTTGATTTTCTTAAACACCAAGCAAGAAGTGCAAGCTTTGGCACAAAACATGCGCGAAGCAGGGTATGATTGTGTTGAACTCCACGGTGAACTGAATGCTGCCCAGCGTAAATTAGCGCTCCAAAAGGTAATTCGACTCAAAACACCGTTTGTGGTCGCGACGGATGTTGCGGCCCGCGGCTTGGATTTTGAACATCTTTCGCACATTGTATCGTGTGGTTTTCCTTACGATATGTCATATTTTAAGCACCGTGCAGGTCGAACTGGGCGTGCGGGACGGGATGGCGTTTGCATTACACTTGTTAACGATCAAGATCAACATAAAGTTGAAACCCTTAAAAAAGAGGGGATTCGATTTGAACATATTGAAATCAAAGGCAATGCATTGGTGATGTTTGAGTCTTTTAAGTTTAAAACAAAACCCATGGATGCTGAAGATAGAAAGGCGGTTTCCTTAATTAAAGGGAAACGCCGCAAAGTGAAACCTAATTATAAAAAATCACAAAAACAGCAAATTCAAAAGCATTATCAAAAGAAACGGCGTGCCTTGATTCAACAAAAAATCAGAGAACAACAAAAAGCACGCGCGATTAAGAAAATGAAAGAGGGTTCCTCATGAAAATTGGAAGCCACGTCAGTTTAAAAGCACCAGATTTCTTTTTGGGCTCCGTCCAGGAGGCTTTGTCCTACAAGGCGAACGCATTGATGGTTTATACGGGTGCACCGCAGAACACCTTTCGACGCGATGTGAGTGCCTTAAAGATCGAGGCAGGCTTGGAGCTAATGGTGCAATCAAACATTGATATAAACAATTTGATTGTCCATGCTCCCTACATCATCAACCTAGCAAACTCGATTAAACCAGAAACCTTTGAGCTTGCAACCACCTTTTTAAGTAAAGAGATTCAGCGAGTGAAGGCCTTTAAGGGTCGCATTATCGTGCTGCACCCGGGCGCGCATGTCAAAGCCGGTCTTGAAGTTGGCATGGATCAAGCCATCAAAGGTTTAAATATGGTTCTTGATGATGAACGCGATATCTCAATTGCTTTAGAAACGATGGCAGGCAAGGGCAGTGAGATTGGCAAGCGTTTTGAAGAATTAGCCTACATCATTGAAGGTGTGAATAATAAGGCTTGCGTATCAGTATGTTTGGATACTTGCCATATTCATGATGCTGGCTATAATGTGTTTGATTTTGATGGTGTTCTTGATGAATTTGATCGTATTATTGGGCTTGAGTATCTTTCAGTTGTGCACATCAATGATTCGAAAAACGAAGTGGGTGCGCGCAAAGACCGGCATGAAAACTTGGGCTATGGTAAAATTGGTTTTGATGCATTGCTCAAGATCATCAACAATCCTCGGATTGCACATTTGGCCAAGATTTTAGAAACACCCTATGTTGATGGGCATCCCCCTTATAAAACTGAAATTGAAATGATTAAAAAAGGAGAATTTAAAGACTGGCGTCCTTAAGTGAAGTTCATAGGTATGAAATTTAATAAATTTTTTAAATTTACTAAGAAACAAAGTGCCCCGCATGACACACTCTTTAAGAAAATTGATATTCAAAAATCAATTGTTTTAAGGCTCCAGATATTTGCGCTTGTGATTGTGGTGGGCTTGAGTGCGATTTTGTGGCGCTTTTATGACGTTCAAATCAACAAACAAGCCTATTATCAGCAAAGTCTTGATAATTACACACGCCGTTTGTACAATGTCTCAGCCCCGCGTGGTGAAATCATGGACCGCAATCATGAAATGTTGGTTTCCAATGCTGAACAACTCATCATAACTTTTTTACCACCTTTGAACCTCAAAGAATCGGACCGTTGGGAAATTGCGGAATCTTTTTCACAGCATTTTGACATGGAAGTCGAAAAGATGAGTCTTAATGCTCAAAAAGATGCGTATCTTCACTACCATTTTGATGCGGGTCTCGCTTTACTATCAAAGACAATTCAAAATCAATACAAACAAGAAGAAATTTCCAAAGATGAGATTACAGCTTTCATTCGAGAAGCCCTCGATGAAGACCATTTGACACGTTTAACGGATGGTCAAAAATCAATTTGGCTGGTGAAACGGGCCATGGATGAACCCTCAGGCGGGCGCCCGAAGCCAATCAAAGAAAATGCAAGCAAAACCGAAATTGCCTTTTTAATGGAACATCTTGATGATTTTCCCGGTTTTGATGTGCAAGTTGCCTGGTCACGGAACTATCCTTTTGAACACACGCTCAAAACGGTTTTAGGGTCAATATCAACCCAAACACAAGGAGTGCCAGCGGAAAGCTTGCTTTCCTATATGGCTCTTGATTACGCACGTAATGACGCCGTGGGACGCAGTGGCTTGGAATATCAATATGAAGATTTACTAAATGGCAGTCGCTCGGTTTATAATCTATCTTACGATGATCAAGGGGTTGGGATTTTAGACAATTATCGGATTGGGAAAAAGGGTCTGGATTTGATTACATCTTTTGATATTAACTGGCAACGTTATGCTGAGGCAGCCGTCGTTGATATCTTTGAAGCAGAAGCCAACAACCCGTATCGTAAATACATGGATACCATTCATTTTGTAGCACTTGATGTGAACACCGGTGATGTGCATTTGATGGTAAGCGTTAATAAAACGGAAGATGGCTACTATTTTGACCCCCTAACAACGATTTATAATGCCTATCCGGTTGGCTCTTCCGTTAAAAGTGCGGTGCTTTACATGGGTCTTAATGAAGCGGTCGTGCGACCTAATGAAGTAATCGTGGATCAACCCATCAAAATCAAAGACACGCCCCTTAAAAAATCGTTTGTGACCTTAGGACCCGTGAATGACATCATTGCGATTTCGCGTTCAAGTAATATTTATATGTTTTTTATCGCCATGCGTTTGGGCGGTGCCCGTTATGTTTACGATGGTCCCTTAAACATTGATTTAAAGGCATTTGCCTTAATGCGCAATTATTTCAGCCAGTTTGGTTTAGGAACCTACACGCAAATTGATTTGCCTAATGAACAAACCGGTTATAAGGGCAGTGCCCGTAACGGCGGACTTTTACTGGACTTTGCGATTGGACAATACGATAACTACACGACCATGCAAATGGCACAATATGCAGCGACCATCGCCAGTAATGGCAAGCGCATCGCACCCCGTGTTGTGTTACAAGGTAATGATCCCATCACCGGTAATTTAGCCTTTCTAAATAAAGTGAATGTGATTTCACAGTTGGAGAATCCTGAGGCTTTAGAGCGAGTCCAAACAGGCATGCGGCTCTGCGTGGCAAGCCATTACTGTCATTCCTATTTGTCAAGCTTTAAAACACCGTTAGCGGCTAAAACAGGCACTGCCGAAGCATTTATTACGGTTGATGATAAAAACATTAATGTGTCGCATTTTACCTTGGTTGGTTATGCTCCTTTTGAACAACCTGAAATTGCATTTGCCTGTGTTGTACCGGCAGCCTTAAATGACCGTCTGCAAAGCAACATCTGTTTAAAAATTAGCCATGATATCTTGCGATTTAAGTACGAATAGTAGCATAAAAATAATGATTATGCTATACTAACAAAGCATGGATTGGAGGATGAGAAGTTGCGCGAACAAATTATGTTTCGGTGCTGTGAGTGCAGTGAAGAAAACTACATTGGCACCCGAAACAAACGTAAAAATCCTGATCGAATGACAATACAAAAATATTGCCCACGTTGCAATAAAAAAACTGCTCACAAAGAGAAAAGATAATCACAAACGATGTGATTATTTTTTTTAGGAATTTTAGCTTTAACTGCGGATTATAGAATATGAAAACGTTAGAAGAGCAACTTGAAGCTTTGATAAGTTTAGCTATTTCCGATTATGCTAACGATATCCATATTCAATGCAACGATCCTATTGTGTCAATCGCTTTTCGGGGCTTGCATGGCTTAAAAGCTATTAATTGCATTTCATTAACCCCCCAATTCATCGAATACTGTAAATTTAAGGCCAATTGTGACAGCTCCATTTATTCAATACCACAAACAGGTCGTTTTGAAATGTTGATTGACAACAAACTTATTTTGATTCGCTTTTCCATCATTGAAACTTTTCATGCGAAAAGCGTGGCTTTGCGTATTCTAAATGGGGTTAGCATATCAAACTTTGCGCGCTTGACCCATGACAATCAAGCCATCGTGCAACTGAATGAATTATCAGAGATAACTGCTGGTTTAATTTTATTTTCTGGTGCAACCGGTAGTGGCAAAACGACCACCATGCTCACGTTTCTAAAGAACTTGAAAAACAAACGCATTTACACTTTGGAAGATCCGATTGAACAACTTCACAGTCAGTTCATGCAACTACAAATCAACGAGCATCGCGGACTTACTTACAGCAACGGCTTAGCGCATTTGTTGCGTCATGATCCGGATGTAATCGTACTTGGAGAAATTCGCAGTGAACAGGAAGCTAAAGTCGCCATCAGTGCTGCATACACGGGCCATTTGGTATGCTGTAGCGTGCATGCCAGCAGCGCTTTTTTAACTTTAGGCCGCATGTTGGACCTGCAAGCATCAACCTATGATTTACTGGCAATTGTCAGGGCGGTTGTTTACCAACAATTGGTTGTGGATGTCCAAACGAAATCAAGGAGCGCCATCTATGATATCTTGGATCAAGAGCAAGTTAAAACCTTATTACTCAGTGCCTGACGCGCACTTGATTGACCAAGTTATTCTTCTTTTAGAAAGTCAAATGCCGTTTGATGTGATTGTTAAAACATGCCAGTTAAAACAGACAAGCCTGAATCAATTTACACAACACGTCTATCATAAAAAACAAGCAACGTACAATAATCTTAAAAATAATTTCTCTCAGTTAGAATTACTTGTTTTACATCGCAAGCTTAACCAATTTCAAACAAAAATTAAGCGACATGTTATCAAATTAAGTTTGTATCCCTTATTGATGATGGTGCTTAGTTATATGGTGTTTTTATTGTTTTATTTTGTTATTTATCCACTTTTTTTAAGCATTAATCAGGCATCAGCTCAAGGTTTTTACCAAGGTTACGTTGTTTTGTCTTTCATTATGATAATCGTGATTATCCTGGGAGCTTTGATTTTAAAGCATGTTTATTCATCTTCTTATCAATCCACCTTGTTGCTAAGGGCGATGTTGAAAAAATACCCAAACTTTGTTTTGTTTGATTACTACAGCATTCAGTTCATTTTAATCTATGCCTTGTGTCTTGATCATAATTATTCTTCCATCATGACCTTGGCATTGCTGCGGGGCTATCTTAAAACACCTTTTTTAAAAGCCATTGCTTTTGATGTTGCACGATCATGTGAAAAGGGGAACCCACTGCATGATGCCATCAAAGAACAAAATTTATCCATGCTTCTTAATCAAGGCATTGAACTTGGTATGGCTGCCAATGATTTACAAAGCCACATTAATACATTGGCAGAAACTTACCCAAAATTTTTCCTTAATAAACTCAAGAAGAACTTGTATAAAGTAAACATGATGTTTTATATGATTGTGCTCGTGCATTGTTATTTAATTGTGTCAATCCTTCAGATTCCGACTAAAATGATGAGTGAATTATTTTAAGAAAGGAGAGCATCATGAAACGTGCTGGTTTTACGCTATTGGAGATGATGATTGTCATCTTGGTTGTTGCACTTTTATTTTTATTAACCATCCCGAATGTCAACATGGTTATGAACTTAATCCAAAACAAAGGCTGTGAGGCGCAATTAAGTGTTGTCGATGCAGCCATCCTGCAGTATTTTATGATGTTTGATCATTACCCAACCGATATCAATGCATTAATACAAGAGGGGTTATTAAGCCATGAACAAAGTGCTTGTCAAAACGGTGATGCGATTGGAATCATTAACAATCAAGCGGCGCGATAAAGCAGGTTACATGCTTGTTGAGCTGCTGTTGGTCTTGTTTGTTGTTGCATTATTTAGTCAAGTTGGGGTCCGTATGATTAATTTAAATAAACAATTTTGGATTAAAGATGAAGTATTAAAGCTCGAAATTGAAAACACACAATTAAAAGCGATTCAAAGCATGAGCCGGGTAAAGCTACCGTTTTTAGTTGATCATGTGCAACTTACTTACAATGCTTTTGGCAACATCAATCAAGCACAGCATGGCAAACTTTCTTACCCTTATCATCAAGAAATTACATTTTTTCTAGGGTACGGTCGTTATGAAATCCACTAAAGGCTTTATTTTAATTGAAGTATTAATCAGTTTGCTGATGTTATCCATGATGATTTATCTTTTGAAAATACTTTTACAAGCATGAAAAATAAAAAGGGAATGATATTCATTGAAGTTTTGGTTGGAGTAATTGCTTATGCAATGTTGCTGTTGGTGATGGTGCAGCTGCTACGCGTGCTTTTAAACAGTTACATACCTCATGATTATCGTGCTTTTGAATTTGCAATTAAACAGCTTCAATGGCAAATTGCCATTGAAAACGACCTCTATTTTGAGGATGACAAGTATTGTTTTGCCTATGAAGGAAACCAACGTTGCTTAAATATTTCTAATAAACGTCTGTATTTAACGCCAGGAACACAAATTATCTTAAATGATTATGAGTCGTTACGCTTGTTTGAAAGCGATGCATACCTATGGATTGCAGCGACAAGAGAAGGGGAGTCTTATGAAGCAATTATTTGGGAAATTGGGCTGTGATGGGTTTATCTTGTTTCAAACCTTAATCATATTTTATGTGTTCATTACTTTGTATGGCAACATTGTCTATTTTAATTATTTGAAAACAACCAACGACAAATTAATGGATCGAGCACTGCAACGCATCGATCTTGAAATAGCAGCCTTGCTTCATTATCAATCACATCCGGTAAGAAACAACGATGCTATTTACGTAGACGACCATTGGATTACTTATTATATAAAAGATAACGAACTTAAAATCAATTTTAATGGGTCTTATAATTATGATTTAAGTTTTAAAATCAATGATGATGATTATTTGAGTGATCGTAAAGTAAAATTACAATAAACCATAACCTTTGATATAATGAAGTCAGAATAAATCAAAGGAGTCAATTAATGGAAAATCGGATTGAAAAAGTTATCAATATAATGAAAATTAATCAGC
>JAAZGU010000057.1 GCA_012511085.1 Erysipelothrix sp.
GGCAATGGAAGCGCATGTATTTGAAACACAAAACAAAGATGCTTTTGTGCTTATGCATGAAGTTGGGCAGTTGCTTTTTGAAGCAGTGACTGAAACGATCTCTAAAAACGATAGGATTGTGATTGTGAGTGGTTTTGGTAACAATGGCGGCGATGGGTTGGCACTGCATGAATTGCTCATCAAGCATCAGTATCAAAGTCGACTTTATTTGCTTGCATCACCAATTTATAGCCATGAAAATCAAAGCATGCAAGTCATCCTTGAAAAGCAAGGGATTGCATTTGAGCTTGTCTCTCATGTGGATGATAATCATTTTAAAAACGTGGATGTGATTATTGATGCTATTTTTGGAATTGGACTTAATCGTGATCTTGATACATCCACACAACAACTGTTTGAAACACTGAATCGCAGCCATGCAAAAGTCATCAGTATCGATATCGCCAGTGGTTTAAATGCTAACACGGGTTTTAAATACAGTGTCTGTGTGAAGGCAGATGTTACTTATGTAGTTGGTGCCTTTAAACTGGGGCAATTTTTGTTTGATGGCTTGGATGTTAGTGGCCAGCTGCAGCTTTTGGATGTTGGTTTTAAAGATGATGGCAAAGGATATATGTTTATTAAAGGCGATCAACTAACCTATACGCGAAAACCACGCTTGAAAAACGTGCACAAATACCACTTTAAGCATGTGCTTGTGGTAGGTGGTTCACCATCCATGATGGGAGCAGTGGCTTTAAGTGCAACGGCGGCTTTGTATGGTGGGGCTGGGCTTGTGAGTTTAGCGACACCAGCTCAAAACTATCCTTACTTGCGTAGCTTGCCTTATGAAATCATGACTCCTTATTATGAAGGTGAATTTGAGTTAAAAGCAATTGTCGCAAACAAAGATGTTGTCGCATTTGGGATGGGCCGTTCTAGGGACGCTCGAGGTTTGGATGAGTTGCGTGTCTTATTAGAAAGTGACAAACCCTTGATTGTGGATGGAGATGGTTTGTTTCATTTGGCACAAACCACATTACCATCACGGACCCAACCGCTTATTTTAACCCCCCACTTAAAAGAATTAAGTGATTTACTTAAGGTTGATGTGGGGACCATCAAACAAGACATCATCAAATACGTGCAAGTGGCACATGATCGATATCAAGTGACCATTATTTTAAAAGGACCAACGCACATCGTTGCCCATCAAAATGAAATTACCTTGTATCAAGTTGGCAACAGCGCCTTAGCGACAGCGGGCACGGGCGATGTGTTTGCGGGCTTGCTTGCGTGTCAACTTGCTTATCATAGCGATGTCTTGCAAGCCATTGCGTCAAGCTTGGCACTCTATCATCAAAGTGCGCTTCTTATCAAAGAAAGCCATGGCGAGCATGGTGCCATCGCAAGTGATGTGTTAGCTGCGATTCGACAAGTGATGGTTTCCATGTAAATTAAAAACAAATACTTTTTTAACTGACTTTTATGATAAAATTATTTTAATGAAACCCAAACGTCTTAAATTATCAAAAGAACCAACATCGCTAAAGCGCATCACGTTGATGCTTGTTTTAGCGATTTTATACATCACACCTTTTGTGTTCATTCCTATTGGTTTGTATAACGATTATTTTTATGCGCCCAAACTCTTTTTTTATCAGGGCATCGTGAGTTTGTTTTTAATCATCATCTTATGGTATCGAAAAAAAATCATTTCAAGTGTTTCATTGGATCGGATTGATGCACTGCTTGTTTTGTTTATTATCTCTTTAACGGTTGCGACTTTGCTTGCGTTGGATGTGCGGGTCGCGATGCTGGGAAATCCACGCCGTGTGGAAGGCTTAGCGACCTTATTGACGTACGTGATTCTTTTTATGATGGCACGCAACATGGCGCCGCTTAAACAAAAACACGTCAACGTGTTGTTGGCGTTGAGCTTAATTATTGTTTTATATGGTGTTTTACAAACTTTCGGCATTGATCCTTTTCCACGTGATTTCATTCGTGGCAACTGGACGCGTGCTTTTTCAACGATTGGCAATCCTAACTTTTTGGGTAGCTTCATCGTGCTCTTGTTGCCATTTACTTTTGATTTGTACATGCGTAAGCAGAATAAATTTGGATTACTAGCCTATGCCATACTTTTGTATGGTTTGCTTGCAACCATGACGCGTGGCACATGGATTGGTGCTTTTTTCGCTGTTTTAATCTATCTTGGCATATTATGGTATCAAAAGCAGTTGTATGGTTCTCGTTTTCTTGTGTTTATCGTGGTTAGCATCATGGTCTTGCTTGTTTATGGGTTTGTGAGCGGTGATGCATTTATTGCACGTTTGTTGTCGTTGCAGACCGATTTAAGCAAGCTGATTGAAAATGAAGCAATTGAAGAAGTTGGTAGCAGCCGGATGTTTATCTGGATGCGCGGCATGCAACTGTTTTATAAACGACCATGGTTTGGCTACGGTCCAGAAAACGTCGGGCTTGCGTTTATAAAGTGTTTCCGATCGGATTTAATTAATAAATACGGTATGCTTATCGTTCCGGATAAGGCTCATAATGAATATTTACACTATGCTTTAACAGGTGGAATTTTTACGTTGTTAACTTATCTTGGTTTCATTGTTCTCATTATAAAAAAGAACATGCA
>JAAZGU010000058.1 GCA_012511085.1 Erysipelothrix sp.
ATGGTGCCGACCGGTTGATCGAGCCATACTTGCGTTTCAGCTTCTAAGGCTTGTAAGTGTGCAAGAACCTCCCTATCAGGTTCATAATCACCGGCTCTCATTTGAGTAGCTTGGATGTCATGGGTTTCTAAATCGATGTCAACGACCACAAACTCAGAAGCTTTGAAGCCACTTTGAGTCACGATGACATCGTTAATTGTGGTGATTAAGGAACGGTGTTGATGGCCGGTTAAGAGCACATCCAAACCATCAATGCCGGTCATTTCGTAGCCTTGGTTTTCACCCGTTAGCCATTCTGTGGGTTCACCTGTGTCGGGGTCTCTTTCAAGCCCGCCATGGTAAACACCAATAATAAAATCAACCTTACCTTGAAGGTTGGTGACTTCTTTTTTTAAGTGGGTGTAGGCATCCACAAAGGTGAAGCCTTCAATATTTTGTGGGTGTTCCCAATTCGGTATGTAGTGGGTTGTGATTCCAATGAATGCGATTTTCTTTTGATTGAGTTCGATGATTTTAGTTTGTCCAAGCGGTTGATCGTGATACAAAATGTTGGATGTCAGTAAGGGTGCTTTGATGGTGTCGATGTAATCAAACAACACATCAGTGCCGTAATTGAAGTCATGGTTGCCGAGATTAAACAAATCAAGGCCCATGTCATTGAAGATCGTGCTCACTGGGTTTGGTACATCTTTATATTTAAGTGTATAGGAAATCAAGGGTGAACTTTGAAAGGCGTCGCCATTGTCGATGACGATGCATGGTCCTTCTTCACGGAAGGTTTTGATGGCACTCACAATGCGTGCCAGACCAAAATCAGCCACTTGATTTTTGCTTGTGTAATCGGTTGGATAGATGTATCCGTGAATGTCGCTTGTGACAATTAATTTAACTTTCATTTAAATCACCATCTTGATTATAGCAAAGTCATATGAAATTAGCTTTATTTACCTTCTGATATTGATTTATTAGGTGTAAAATGTGATACTTAAACTAGCAATTAAGGAGGAGAATATGAAAAAACTACTATTAGTATTGCTGCTGTTGATTTTAGTTTTTACCGGTTGTACACCGAAGGCTCCAGTTGAGGAGGATAATAAAGAATTCGATAAAGTGACCGTATTCTTTGTACCAAGCCGTGATCCACAACAAATCACAGTTCAAACTGAACCTTTAAAACAACTGATTATTGATGAAATGGCCACCCATGGCTATACCATCGAAGAAGTCGATATTCAAGTTTCACCAAACTATGAAGCTGCTGGTGAAGCCCTTGAAGCCGGACAAGCACACATTGCCTTTATTCCTGCTTCGACCTACGCTTTATATTCAGGCCCAAACATTGATGTCATCTTAGCGGCATCACGTGATGGCCTTAATAAAGACTCCGTCAATGCCAAAGATTGGAACGATGGTGAACCAACGCTTCCAGTTGAAGAGCAAGTGACTTTCTACCGTGCTTTAATTTATGCCGGTACTTCCGAAAAAGGCCGCGAATTAGCTGCAAAAGTTAATGCCGGTGAAGACTTAACTTGGGAAGATTTAAACAGTGCGAACTGGTGCCGTGCGAATACCACATCATCAGCTGGCTTTATTTATCCATCCCTATGGTTAGCTGAGCGTTACGATGGAAAAATGGTTTCCGACGTAGCGAATACAGTTGAAGGAAGTTATGCAGAAACTGCTAATAGATTAGCAATTGGTCAATGTGACGTTGGTGTTGGTTATGCTGACATTCGTCGTGACTATGCAGGCCAATGGGTTGATGATTGGGGTAAAACCGACATTTGGACTGAAACCGATGTTATTGGTGTTACCGATCCAATTATGAACGATACCATTTCCGTATCTAATGCATTAGTTGATGCTGACATGAAAAAAGCATTACAAAAAACATTCATCGCGATTGCGAAAACGCAAGCTGGTTTAGATGCTATCGAAATTTATAACCACACCGGTTATAAAGAAGTTACCGATGCCGATTATGAACCTTCTCGCAAAATCTTAGAATTGTTAAACGATTAAGAATGATTATAAGCAAAGGGCGAGCAATCTCGCCCTTTTTTTCAGTCAAGCAAGGAGTTATCAATGATTGAATTTATCAATGTTTCAAAAACATATCCTAACGGTGTTCAAGCTTTAAAAAATGTTTCCTTAACGATCACCCAAGGGGAGTTTGTTGCGATTATTGGTTTATCGGGTGCCGGTAAATCAACGTTAATTCGGACCGTTAATCAAATGCATCCGATTACGGGTGGCGAACTTTACGTTAATGGTCAAGATGTATCGAAATTAAAAGGCAAGGAGTTGCGTACCTTTCGCAGACAAATCGGTATGGTTTTCCAATCTTTTAATTTAGTTAAACGTACGACTGTAATCAAAAATGTCTTATCAGCCCGCGTGGCAGAGATGTCATTTTTTAAAAGCCTCTTCGGCTTATATTCAAAAGAGGATACCCTGTTGGCGTTAGAGTCCTTAGATCAAGTTGATATTTTAGAGAAGGCCTACACACGGGCGGATCAACTAAGTGGAGGCCAACAACAACGGGTCGCCTTAGCGCGTTGTTTAACGCAAAACCCACAAATTATCTTGGCGGATGAGCCGGTCGCATCCTTAGACCCAGTGATGGCAGAACAAGTTATGGATGACTTTGTGCGCATTAATGAAACCATGGACATCACCATTATCATTAATATTCACCACGTGGACTTAGCCCTTAAGTATGCCAAGCGGGTTATAGGGATTCGTGATGGAATCATCGTCTTTGATGGACCAGTTGAAGAAGTAGACGAAGCGGTACTACATGAAGTTTATGGACGCTCATTAAGTGAGGATGAGGTCATGGGATCATTAGCTGATGTCGCGGCTTAAACACATATTTGTTCCTCATAAAATTGTTTTAGATAACGGCAAGGAAGTCCAACCACCTTTCAAAATCTCACTGGTGGTGATGATTATACTTATTGTCTTAATCGTTTTAAGTGCACGTGTTACCGGCTTTAGTTTTATGAAGCTGATTGAGCGTGGCAATGAGTTTGTGATTTTCCTTAAGCGTTTGTGGCCGCCCAATATAAATTATTTGAATCGCGTGACCAAGCCGATGATTCAAACAATCGCCATGTCTTTTTTAGGAACCTTTTTTGCGGCACTTGTGGGCTTGCCTTTTTCATATTTATCAGCTGAAAATATGAATAGAAATCCAATTTCAAGAGCAATTGTCCGCTTCAGTTTAAATATTTTTAGAACGATTCCGGTTTTAATTATTGCGCTTTTAATGACGTATGTCTTTGGCTTAGGAACCTTTGCGGGAACCGTTGCGATTTTCTTATTCACGACCTCAATTATTACAAAGATGACCTATGAGCAAATTGAATTAGTGGATATGGGGCCTTTTGAAGCCATGATTTCAACGGGAGCGACGCAAGTTAAAGCATTTATTGTGGCGATTCTACCTCAGATTTCAGGGTTATATTTATCCACAATCTTGTATAACTTAGAAATGAACATACGATCCGCTGCGATTTTAGGTTATGTGGGTGCCGGTGGTATTGGTACCTTGA
>JAAZGU010000059.1 GCA_012511085.1 Erysipelothrix sp.
AAATTTTACACGTGACGCGCACGCGGCGTTCAAGTGACTTTAAGGACACGCGTGAAGTTGTGCATGATGTCATTGAAAATATATCCAAGATGAGCGAACAAAAAAGCAACATCACCGGACTTAAAACGTCCTATCGTGATTTGGATAATATCACCAACGGCTTGCAGCCGGGTGATTTAATCATTTTGGCGGCCCGCCCTTCCATGGGTAAAACCGCCTTTGCGATTAACTTAGGTTATCATGTAGCACGGTTTAATGATTTACCGATTGCGCTTTTCTCGTTAGAGATGCCTGCTGAACAACTTGTGATGCGGATGCTTTCCGCTACAGCGGCCATTGAAGGCAGTAAACTACGTTCGGGATTTTTAAACAACGATGAATGGAATCGTTTGAACGAATCCGCGACTGAATTGACAGCCTTACCAATTTACATTGATGACACACCCTCGATTCGTGTGCCTGAGATTTTTTCAAAATGCCGGAAATTGAGTTCTGAAAAAGGTTTGGGGTTGATTATAGTCGACTACATTCAACTGATCAGTGCCGCGCGGTCTTCTGAAAACCGCCAGCAGGAAGTGTCAGAAATTTCCCGTGGGCTCAAAGCTTTAGCACGTGAAATGAAAGTGCCGGTCATTGCTTTGTCACAATTATCACGTCTGGTTGAACGACGTGAAGACAAACGTCCGATTTTAAGTGATTTACGTGAATCCGGTGCGCTTGAACAAGACGCGGATTTGGTTTTATTTTTGTACCGCGATGAATATTATGCGAAAGAAAGTGTGGATAAACAAATCGTTGACGAACGCGTTGAAATTGATGTTGCGAAACACCGCAATGGACCAACGCGTAAATTCGAGTTATCATTTAATCGTAACATTAACGCTTTTTATGATTACGATAAACGTCAGAGTCCAAACTAGAAAGGAGCATCATGAAAAGACATTTGCCTTTGGTAGCGACTGTTGTTATTAGTGTCGTGTTGACCTTGTTGAATAGCACATCCATTAAACTGTCGTCAACAAGCAGTCAAGCACTCGCACAAGCGGAGTTAAACAAAGCGCTTATTTCCCAGGAAATAACAGGTTCGTTAACCACGACTCGTGAAATATATAAGGTTTACCATAAGAATGAATTCATCGGGGTTTTAACGAACCCGAAAGTCATTGATGCTTTGTTGGAAGAAGCGTATTTAGAAATGTACGTGGATGATTTTCCTGATTCTAAAATCGGCTTGAATGAAGATATGTACATTGTAAATGAAGCCAACGTGTTTGTTTATGAAGATGTGGATGAAGCGCTCGTGGATTACATCAAGGAACATGATTTGTTTGCGGTGGAAGTGGATAAGATCACCTTTTCCAACGGCGCTGTTATCTATGTGCGTAACTTGGATGATTTTGAACAAGCTCGTAAGCAGTATTTGTTGAATTTCATCTCCGAAGATGCCTATGAGAAAATTAGAAACAAAGAAGATGTGCCACCCTTGAAAGATTATGGCTATCGTGAAGTTGCTTTCAGCGTGCTTGAAAGTGTTCAGATTAGCAAGGGTTTGGCTTCTGTTAACGATATCTTTAAAGATAAAAATGAAATAGTTTACTTTTTAAGTTATGGCTATCACACTGATATGGACACTTACGTGGTCGAGGAATACGATACCGTGGCCGGGGTTGCTTATAAAAACGGCTTAACAACCCAACAAGTGCTTTCCATCAACAGTGATGTGCTGCAATCTGAAAACCAGTTGTTGGAAGTTGGTATGGAATTAAACGTCACGTATTTTAATTCACCGATCAATGTGGTGGTTTCACGTGAACGCAAGGTTTCTGAACCCGTCTATCCAGCCAAGGCTGAATTTATTGCGGACAGTTCCTTACGGGAAGGCTTAACACGCGTGGCTGTTAAAGAACAACTTGGTTCCAAAGATGTCACTTACCAAGAGAAATACATCAACGGTACCTTGGTTGAAGGCAAAGCGATTGCCTCGGTGGTAACCAAGCAACCGGTTCGTGAAGTGGTTCGTTACGGAACCAAAGTGATTCCGGGTATCGGAAGTGGTAATTTCCGTTGGCCTGTTAACAACCCGCATATTTCATGCGGTTGGTATTGTTATGCTGGACACACAGCCATTGATATTCAAGACCGCTACAACCGTTATGGTCCCGTTTTTGCAGCCGACCGAGGTGTGGTTGTGACACGCAGTTACCATCCAATTTCTGGATATTACATGATCATTGACCATCAAAATGGTTACCGTACCTATTACGGTCACTTCGCAAGACCAGGCTTTTTCCCACCGGGAGTGCGGGTTGAAAAGGGCGAAGTGATTGGTCAAATCGGGATGACGGGCCGTGCGACCGGGCCACATGTCCATTTTATGGTTTATCGTAACGGGAAGGTGATTAATCCATGCACCGTGCTCAGGTGTTAAGATGAAATATATTAGTATTGCTAGTGGTTCAAAAGGAAACTGCTTCATCATTAAGACCCAACAAGAAACGCTAATGATTGATTGCGGGTCCACAAAAACTCATTTGTTTAATTCATTTAAAAAGCTTGATTTAAAAGTGAGCGACATTGACGCTTTGTTGATAACGCACAATCACAACGATCATGTGGCACAAATCAAGCATTTTACTGCGGTGACCACTTATTCACCGGTGGCCTTAACAACGGGGCATGAAACCCTGATTGTTGAAGATCAAGTGTTTCAAGTGGGTGAAACGACGATTACCGCAATTGGCTTATCTCATGATAGCGAGATTACCGTGGGTTACATCATTGACGATTCCCATGAAAAACTTGTTTACATCACCGATACAGGCTATGTGAAAGAAACCTTATTGCCACGCATTGCCAATGCGGATTACTACATTATTGAAAGTAATCATGATCCGATGATGTTGATGCAGACCAACCGCCCTTACCATTTAAAAGCGCGGATTTTATCGGATAACGGGCATCTCTGCAACCAAGACAGCGCGATTATCTTGTCGAAAGTGATTGGTGAAAACACCAAGGAAGTTTTATTAGCCCACATCAGTGAAGAGGCAAACACAATTGGGCTTGCCTTGGCGACCGTTAAAAATTACTTGAAAGATCATGTGCATTTTCCCCAAATCAAGGCCGCAAAACAATATGAAATTGTCATGGGAGGTTCACGATGAAAAATAAAGTAACCTATGTCATTATTTTAGTTTTAATTCTTTTCAATGTGTATTTGTATCTTGAAGTGCATAAACTGCAGAATATCCTTGATGATGTCAGCGGTGAGCAAATTCAAATTATAGAAAATAAATACGTTGATTTTAATGATGACCTTACCCATGTGGTGGAACAGTCAATCAACAAGGTTGTTGGGATTACATCCTACGCCAGCAATCGTTTGATTGCGACCGGCAGTGGTGCCATCATTGAAGTTGACAACGAAGAAGTTTATATTGTGACCAATCACCATGTTATCAGCAATGCTGATAAAATTTCAGTGGTGTTTGCCAACGGTAACGAATTTGAAAGTGAGTTTATTGGTTCCGATGTTTTCAGTGATTTGGCGCTTTTAAAAGCAAAACCTGATTTCTCTGTGAATGCCTTTAAGATTGGTGATTCTGCTAGTGCTAAAATTGGAGAGCTGGTGCTAGCGATTGGAAGTCCGCTCGGACTAGAGTTTCAAAGCTCCGTGACTTTAGGGGTGTTATCCGGAAAAGATCGCACCATTGGTGTCGATTTGGATGGCAACGGCATTGAAGATTGGGACATGAATGTGTTGCAGACGGATGCAGCCATTAACCCTGGCAACAGTGGCGGTCCCCTCATTAATCTGAAAGGGGAAATCATTGGCATCAATTCTATGAAGATTATTTTGAGCCAAGTCGAAGGTATGGGCTTTTCAATCCCGATTGATGAAGCGGTTGTGATTCTCGATCAGTTGAAAGAATTCAACAAGGTGATTCGTCCGGTCATCGGTGTGATGGCCATGGGTGTTTCAGAAATGTCCTTGTATCAAAAGAATGCGCTTGGCATCGACCTCAATCAAGAACAAGGTGTCTTTATTACCGAGATTGTAAAACAAGGACCGGCTGAACAAGCCGGCGTTGAAGCTGGGGATGTCATCGTGGCGATTGATGATACCAAGATTGAAAGTTTCAAACAATTCCGTCAGATTTTATACAGTAAAAAGATTGGTGATACCATCAACGTGAAGTTGATGCGTAAAAACCAAAGTGTGACGATTGCGATTAAGTT
>JAAZGU010000060.1 GCA_012511085.1 Erysipelothrix sp.
CAAAGCCAAAATAACCTGCTTCGATATTTTTGTCCTTGATGGTCTCATCAAACACTAAGGTAACAATGTTTGTCCCATGATCAAAATGAAACGTTCCAACCTTAATGTCTTTACCCCGATATTCGACGATTAAATCATCATCAATATCCTGGGTTGATATAAACGCATCTGGAATTTTAACTTCCATGGTTCCCCCGTCTAAACCATGATTCAATAATTCGTATTTATACATTAAAACGACGTGTTTGTATTCATTGATGTCAATGACCATGTCATCAACAACATCTAAATAATCATCGGGGTAAGAATCTTCTTCTTTTCCAATCTTGAATTCATCCAATTTAATTTTAATTTTGGATTTTAATTCATCGCCATCCGCAATCACATGATTTTGGGTTGGCACGATTAATTGTAAGGCCAATAAAAAAACCATCATCATTGCGGTTATAAATTTCTTTCGCATACTCCCTCCATTTTACCACCATAAAAAGGTACATTTATATTATATATTCACAAACTTTTTTAATATACAACATTTAATAAGGCACTTTATGTTATAAGTGACATTTTACGATATATTATGGTTTTCGCTGTTTGCGATACTCACTTGGCGTCGCATTAAGCTTGTCTTTAAACAAACCATAGAAGAAACTTTTGTTTGTATAACCAACCTTTAAGGCAATCTTATCGATGTCTTCATCGGTTTCAATTAACAGCTGCATGGCCCTATTTAAGCGGACTTCCTTTAAATACTCACTAAAGGTTGAACCTGTCATTTCTTTAATTAAACGATTGAAATAATCCCGTGAAAATTTAAACTCCTTGCTTAAATCATTTAAATTCACGTCCATGAGGTGATATTCAATGTAACGTAGCACATCATGAAGCAAGCGTTGTTTGGCTTCATCCCGCTCAATGATGTTGATACGGCTTTCTTTATTCAATAAATATTTGTAGAGTCGATGGTAATAACCCATCACCAACAAGTCATAGCCAGGTTGTTTTTCTTGGAGTTCCCTTAAGGCACTCAATAAGTAAAATTCAAATTGCTGGGCTTCTTCGCTCAAATCCACAATGAAGTAACTGCCAAAATCCCCTTCATTCAACAAGGCTTTGCGAATGAAGCTTTTACTTTGCGATGCCAACGGGTACATTAAATTCCGAATAACGGCATCGTTCATGCCCAAAAATAAAACAATGGTATCTTGATCATCAAAACACTCACTGTGTAATAAACGTTTGTCCATCATCATCGCACTCTTTTCCGGAAGTATGATGAAATAGTCTTCGACTTTAATTTTTAACTCACCACGATACACATAACACAACTCGATGTGTGAATTGCGATGAAAGGGTGACGCTAAGCACTGATTGTCATAATGTTTGTAACTGAAATCTTCTTTTTTTAAGACATCGGCATAAGCTTCATCGTTGGTGGTCACCAGTTGAAATTCATGCGGGTCCTTATTTAAAAAGTTGAAAGCAAGCCTGGTATCTTGGGGATTGATGATCCAACGGGTAAAAAACAAAGTATCATTGAATGTCAATTCTTGATTAAACTGATATTTGATGTTTTCGCCAAGTTCAGTTTTATCCAATAAGTTTGGTTCAAAAGTTAATTCTTGTAAGTCTTCAAAATGATAAAGTACGTCCTTAAACATGCGTGGCCTCCTAAACTGTTATTACATGAATTATACCCTTTATTGCCATTAATTTGTTAAGTTTTCGCAAGAAAAAACCATTGATTAACAAATCAATGGCTGTTTTACTACCTTTTTGCGATTGCTTCCATTAACAGAGGTAGATAAATTGGTAGATCAGGTGGACGGCGACCCGATACGAGGTTACCATCAACAACGGCTGGTTCATTGACCCAATTCGCACCAGCGTGCATTAAATCATGTTTAATGCCCGGTGTGCTTGTCACTGTTTTTCCTTTGAGGATATCAGCGGATGAGAGAACCCAACCTGCGTGACAAATCATACCAATCACACGATCATGATCGTTCATGTATTTAACAAAATCAAGCACGTTGTCATAACGACGTAAACGATCCGGTGCCCAACCTCCAGGAACCAAAAGCGCATCGTATTGTGTGATGTCAACTTCATCAAAAGTTAAATCAATATCAACACTTAAGCCAAACTTACCACGATACGGTCTTTTTTCGATGGCAGCAGCTTCCACGGTCGCTCCCGCTTCTCTTAAGCGTAGCATCGGATAAAATAATTCCAGATCGTCGTAATCTTCAGAAACAATCGATAAAATACGTTTTCCTTTTAAATCCATAACGGCCCTCCTTTACTAGTACTGTAGCACAAAACTCTTTTGTTTTGTGAGATTTGCATTATGGCAACGTCGAATTTTGTCGCCTTGCATCATGATGTTTTTTTCGGTAAAATAAAGGAAAGAAATCGTTGCGTGGAAAATAGTAATCATCGATCCTTATGCAGAGAGAACTAATGGCTGGTGGAAATTAGGGATAAGCCGATGATGAATGGGTCCACAAGAGCAAGGTGAATTATAGTAGCTGCGCCGGAAGCTAACCGTTATCAGATAGCACGAATATGTTAGTATTCGATTGAGATGTCGATTAATTATCGATGAAATAGGATGGCACCGCAACAGCACCCATTGCTCCTAGAGGCATGGGTGCTTTTTGTAGATCATTGTGAAAGGAAATAAAATCATGAAAACAAAAGATCTTGTATTGGCCGCCCTCTTATTAGCTCTAGGACTTGTCCTCCATGGGGTCACGCCCCCCATTTTTGGTGGCGTCAAACCTGACTTTTTACTTGCGACCATGTTTATCGCAATCATCAGTCAACCCAAATTACCAAACACAATATTGATTGGCTTTGTGGCCGGCATCCTGGCAGCCATGACCACCGGCTTTCCTGGAGGTCAAATCCCTAACATCATTGATAAATTAGTTGCGGCACTGTTTACCTTGATGACTTTGAAAGTCTTATCTTGTAATTTGTCAACCTTTAAAGTAAGTGCGCTTGCTTTTGTCGGTACGATCGTGAGTGGGATTGCCTTTTTAGGCAGTGCCTTGATGATTGTTGGTTTACCTGCACCCTTTACGGCCTTGTTTGTTGCTGTTGTCCTTCCGGCAGCCATCGCAAACATTGTGGTAACCTTTGTCTTTTATAAAATATTTACACTGGTGCATAAACCGGAACCAACAAATGTCATCGTTAATTAGAAAGGGTCACTCACCCTTTCTTTTTTTGTAAGACATGGGATAAGCGACCCTCTGTATCATCTTTCATGCGCGCAAAGTTTTTGCGATGCATGACCATGCTGCTTAAGAGCACCAAGCTAGCAATCACCCCTTCCAAAGGGCCCACCTCGATGAAACTAATGACTGCAATTAAGCTCATGAGCACCATCGTTGATAAAGCAATATAATCGGTAATGTAGGTTAATAATAAAAGAAAGACAATTGAAATCACACCTAACATCGGTGACATGGCCAGCATCGCACCTAAATACGTTGCGGTACCCTTGCCACCTTTAAAGTGCATGTAAAATGGAAAGATATGACCCAACATGGCACTCACACCACTGATGTACAACAAGAGCGGTTGTGTTGATAGTGTCGCCTTAAATAGCCACTGCGTAATCAAAACTGCGAGCAGTCCTTTTAGCACATCCACAATCGCCACGGCAGCTCCAAGTTTAACACCAACCGAGCTTAAAGCATTGCTGGTGCCGGCGTTGCCATGGCCAAGCGTGCGAATATCAACTTTATAAAATATTTTCCCAAAGATGTAGGCAGCTTGGATATTCCCCAAAGCATAGCCGATCACAATTGTAATAAGTAATTCTTTCATAGTATCCCTCTTGCCAAGATTATAACAGTACCATCCCAAAAGACCAACATCTTAATTGTAAGTTCGTGATATAATATTTGCGTTGAGGTGACCTTATGCAAGCCTATCAAGATTTTGAAGTTGTTTTTGAAGCACTCCTCAATTTGCAACCTGTGATGTTTTTTGCCATGCACCCAACCTATTGTATTTTGGTTGATGGCCATGTCCTTGTGATTAATAAATTGAGTCACATCAAACTAAGCTTGGATGATTTTCAAAAATTGTATCAAGAAGAAGTGTTTTATCCCGTGCAACAACAAAGTGAATTTGAAGTTGACATTGAAAAAGATGAATTGTATTATACTTTACGATATAAATAAAAGGAGGATTTGATATGCCAGGATTTCATATGGGTGGCATACTTATATTGCCCTTATTATTAGGACTTATTATTGCTGCCTTTCCCTTGATAATTGGGATTTATGTTTACAATGATGCACAAAATCGAGGTATGAATGGTCTTTTATGGGCCTTGGTCGCAGCCTTGGTGCCTACTTTTTTTGGTTTACTCGCCTATTTGATTGTGCGTACGGAATACGCGAATTTGCGTTGTGCGGTCTGTGATTTCCCAATCAAAGATGACTACGTGTCATGTCCAAATTGTGGCGTGCACTTAAAAGCAACCTGTGAACATTGTCAAAACCCGATTCAACCACATTGGAAAGTGTGTCCGCATTGTTCAGAACGCATTGTTCAAACAAGCACCGTCCAAGTCCCCGTTGTCAAAAGCGATCGCTCGCTGATCAAATTGTTATTATTGCTGGTGGCCGTGCCCATATTATTGCTGCTGGTCTCCATGATTGTATTTGCAGTTCGTTATATTCGTTAAAAACAGATTAGTTTCAATATCTTTATTATTTTATCCTAACCCTATGATTTTCATCAAAAATAAAACCCCCTGGCTTTTTAAAAAACCAGGGGGTTTGTCTACGTCTGAAGACAACTTAGGTTGTCTTTTTAAATAACATCGCTTCTTGATAAGGTTGCGGGTCAATGTCTAACACCTCAAGTAAGGTAAAGGCAAATTCTGGAATCGTCGCAACGCCGCGGCTGGTGATGATGTTACCATCCACAACCACTTTATCTTCCACGTACTCTGACTTTAAGAAATTGCCATCTTCCACGCCTGGAAATGACGTGACACGTTTACCATTTAATAACCCTGCACGATCCAGCACCAAAGGTGCCGCACAAATCGCGGCAATCAACCTATCTTCTTTATTGTAACGTTGTAATATTTCAATCACACGCTCATTATTTAAAAGATTGTTTGTACCAGGTTGACCTCCTGGTAAGAAAATCATGTCGTAATTTGCAAGCTGGTTATCCCAAAGTTTATCGGTAACGACTTCAATGTCGTGCGAACCAACAACGTGTTTATCAAACACACCAATCAAATCCACATAGACGTCCGCTCTTCTTAAAATATCAACGGTCATTAACGCTTCGCTTTCTTCAAAGCCCGGCGCTAAATAACAAGCAACACGTTTCATAACTAAACCTCCTTTTCTTTATCAATTAACATCATTTTATCGATGATTTTGTCATGGTATTTACCAAGTGTAAAATGCGAAACAATGGCACCAATCAGCGCCATTAACATGTCGTTTTGTGTGTCCCACACATCGCCTTGCAACCCCAAAACATAGGATTGTGGCTTGTCGGCGATGATGGCTGCCCCGTATTCTAAAAATTCATAAAGGGCACTGCAACCCAGGACAACTAAAATAATAATCACAAGGCCCGCACGGTTGCGTTTTATGTAGCCTTTCCGTACAAACCATTCTTTAAAAATCATAAAGGGTACAAAGCCTTGAAAGAAATGCCCAACACGATCGTAATGATTACGTTGCCAATTAAAGGTTGTTTTCAAAGTCTCAAACAAGGGATTGGTCGTGTAGGTGTATTTGGCACCAACCAACAATAAGATGGCCCAAAACAAACCAAACATGTATAAATAGGTCGAAAACTGAAAACGTTTGTAGGTGAGCACAACCACAATCGTTGCGATTACAACCAATGATGTAAAGGCAAGCCATGCGAAAGTATCTTCATGATTAACATAAGACCATCCTAAAACAATAAAACCAATGAGTAAAAACAGCTTATTTGCTTTATGGTTCTGAAGCATAAGCCCACCTCACATCTATTATATAGCGATATTGATACTTACCGCAAATGAATGCTCATTTACGACCGATGAGTTCGGATACCTCTGCTTTTGTTGGGAGTGCTTCTTGCGCACCCACTTTCGTTGTGGTTAAGGCGCCCGTTGCGTTGGCAATTTTGATGGAACTCATCAAACAATGCCCTTTGGCAAGATTGGCCGCTAAGGCACCGCTGAAGGAATCACCTGCGGCGGTGGTATCAATAGCATTGACACGGTAACTTTCAACGCGTTGATCCATGCTGTCTGTTTTCACATAACAGCCTTTGTCACCTAAGGTAACCACCACATTTTTAACCCCTTGATCGCGCAATATTTGAGCGCCCTTATGCGTTTCAAGGGAACTCGCTAAACGCAAGAGTTCCGTTTCATTGGGCGTTAAGTAGGTAATCTTACTTAACAATTCACGACTTAGAGGTTGAGCTGGTGCGGGATTAAGTAACACATCGACCTTGGCCTGATGGGCAATCTCAGCAACCGCCTCCACTGTTTCAAGGGGAATCTCCAACTGCATCATCACCACATCCGCGGATTCAATGACATCCCGGTATTTCTCAATAATTTGTGGTGTCAGTTGTTGATTGGCACCCGGGTACACAACAATGGTGTTGCGCCCACTGTGGTCCACGTTGATGAGTGCGGTCCCTGTTGGAATTTCACAAAATTCAACGCAACTCACATCAATGCCCTTTTCTTGCATTTTTTCCACTAAGGCATGGCCGATGATATCATCCCCAACCATCCCGATCATTTTCACATTATCTGAAAAGATGGCGGCTGCCATGGCTTGATTGGCTCCTTTACCACCACCTGATAATTTAAAATCATGAGCTAACAATGTTTCTCCGACAACCGGCAATTTGTTCACAACTGCCGTGTAATCCATGTTGACACTACCGACTACGACAATATTTCCCATTATTTCACCTCGACTTATTGCATCTCTTTGTCTCATTATAACGCACAAAACCATGAAATTGGTTCAGTCCATGCATGTTTCGTTCGACAATTTTCAATTCGCATTTCTGCGTGCAAAACCAATTTTCTTAGCTTAATTATAGCACAAACCCACCACAACACGATGACTATGTTAATTTTTTATCAAACTTAGAGTACAAACCGCAGTTTGCCTTTCACCGGTGATATCTTATATAATCAAACAATGGGAGCTAACTATGATTGTATACCCGAATAATTACAAACATTACTTGAATGTCGTGGAGACCGAATTGGCGATTAAAGCGATTAAAGACATGTTCGAAACCGAACTTTCTTTAGCGCTTAATTTAATCCGAGTCAGTGCCCCGCTTTTTGTGGAAGCCGATTCAGGTTTTAATGATCAATTGGTCGGACAAGCACAACCCGTGCGGTTTTATAGTGATGATGTTGGGAAAACCTTGGAAATCGTACAATCGCTAGCCAAGTGGAAACGCTTCGCGCTCGCCCGCTATGATTTTAAGATCAACCAAGGTCTTTACACGGACATGAACGCCATTCGTAAGGACGAACAACTCGACAACATTCATTCCATTTTAGTCGATCAGTGGGATTGGGAATTAATCATTGAACCTCACGACCGTACTTTGGAAAAACTAAAAGACGTGGTACGCAAAATCTACGATGTGCTCTTGAAGGTGGAAGCCATGGTTGAAAAAACATTTGATCTGCAAGCTTCGCTGTCTAAAAACATCCACTTCATAACGAGCCAAGCGCTTTTGGATCGCTACCCGGATTTACCACAAAAAGAACGTGAAAAAGCTTACGCCAAACAACACGGCAGTGTGTTTGTTTTACAAATTGGTGATCGCCTCAGTCATGGTCAACCTCATGAAGAACGCGCGTTTGACTACGATGATTGGTCCCTCAATGGTGATTTACTCATCTATTACCCGTTGCTTGAAGATGTCATTGAATTATCTTCCATGGGGATTCGCGTCACCAAAACCGAACTGCTTTATCAAAGCAAACAAGCCAAGCAAGAAGCGCAATTGGCCCAAGCCTATCATCAAATGGTCTTAAAGGATCAACTACCAATCACGATCGGTGGTGGCATTGGTCAATCACGCATGTGTTTAATCTTGCTGAAAAAAGCACACATTGGTGAAGTGCAAGCGACCACATGGCCACAAACCATGGAGGCTGAAGCAAAAGCCAAAGGAATTTTCTTTCTCTAACCCTACCCTTGATTAAAAGGGTTCTTTTTTTGTTTTTTACTTGAAAGCTTGGAAAAGTTGCTATATAATGTTTGATGTCAAACATTATTTGAGGTGATACCATGCATGAATCCATTGGTAAAGAAGTCAAAATCTTATCCAATCTTATCAACCGTTACATTACAAACATGAGTAACTTTCAAAAAGCACAACAAGCGACGAGCTCCAACACCTGGATCATCGCTTATTTAATTAGAAACAAAGATCAGGATGTCTTTCAAAAAGACTTAGAAAAAGCCTTCTCCATCACGCGCTCCACGACTTCCAAAGTCATTAAACTCATGGAGCAAAAGGAACTGATTAAGCGTGAACCAGTCACTTATGATCGACGTTTGAAGAAGCTGATCTTAACCGATAAAGCCTATGAACTTTATCATCATGTGAAAGCTGAATACCAACAATTGGAAACCTTATTAACACAAAACATAAGCAAGGCTGATAAAAAGTTGCTTATTGATTTACTTAAACAACTACAAACCAACATGAAAGAAACAATGTGAGGTCATTATGTCATTATATCGAAAACTATTAAAATCTGTCCGTGAATATAAGAAACCAAGCTTACAAACGCCCATGTTTGTGGCCTTTGAGGTGGCCATCGAAGTTGGGATACCGTTTCTCATGGCTTCTTTGATTGACTTGGGCATCGATGATGGTAATTTAAACGTCATCCTCAAGTTAGGTCTCATACTTTTATTGGGGGCGCTCTTAAAAATTATCTTTGGAGCACTTGCGGGCCGCAGCGCAGCCCGGGCATCCGCTGGGTTTGCGAAAAACCTCCGGCATGATATCTTTTATAAAATCCAGGACTTTTCATTTTCTAATTTGGATAAATATTCGACGTCAAGTGTCATCACACGCGTGACTACCGACATCACCAACATTCAACATTCTTATCAAATGGTGATGCGCATGGCATCGCGGGCACCGATGATGTTGACTTTTTCGCTCTTTGCAGCCTTTCAGATCAACCATCGTTTGTCCCTTATCTTTTTGGTCATTATTCCCATTTTAGGAACCGGGCTTTACTTTATTGTCGTCAACGCCCATCCAATTTTCAGACGCGTGTTTCGTACCTATGACAAACTCAATCGCGTCGTGCAAGAAAACCTGCATGGCATCCGCGTGGTCAAATCCTTTGTCCGTGAAGATTATGAGGTGGAAAAATTCAGCGACATCTCCCAAGAAATTCATGATGACTTTGTCAAAGCTGAGAAAATCCTGTCGTTCAACATGCCACTCATGCAGTTATCGGTCTACTCCGCCATTATTTTATTAGCTTGGTTTGGAGCTCGCTTAATTGTTCTGAGCGGTTCAGATCCCGTTGCCGGATTAACAACAGGTCAACTCATGAGTCTCATAACCTACACCATGCAAATTCTCATGAGCTTAATGATGCTTTCCTTCGTGCTGGTGATGATTGTGATTTCACGGGCATCGGTGGAACGGGTTGTGGAAATCCTTTCAGAAACAAGTGACCTTGTGAGTCCCAACCAGGGCATCACCCACCTTGAAGATGGATCCATTGAATTTAAAAACGTGTCCTTTGAATACCACGTTGAATCCGCAAAAAAGGTACTGGATAACATTAACTTTAAAATTGAAAGTGGCGCCACCGTCGGTGTGATTGGCGGCACCGGTTCTTCTAAAACCAGCCTTGTGCAACTGATTCCGCGCCTTTACGATGCGACGGAAGGTGAAATCCGAGTCGGTAACCACAACGTAAAAAACTATGATTTAAAAACCTTACGTGATCAAGTCGCCATGGTGCTGCAAAAGAATGTGCTTTTCGCAGGCACCATCAAAGAAAACTTACGATGGGGCGATGCTGATGCCAGCGATGCTGAGCTGATCGCTGCCGCAAAAATTGCACAAGCCCACAATTTCATCATGAGTTTTCCCGATGGTTACGACCATATGATTGAACAAGGCGGTACCAACGTTTCCGGTGGTCAAAAACAACGGTTAACGATTGCGCGCGCCTTGTTGAAACAACCAAAAATATTAATCTTAGATGACTCCACAAGCGCCATTGACATGAAAACCGATGCCCAATTACGGGAAGCTTTTGCCAATGATATTCCCAACACCACAAAGATTATCATTGCGCAACGCATCGAATCCATTAAAGATGCGGATTTCATCATCGTCATGGACGACGGTAAAATTGATGGTCTCGGCAATCACGATGAATTGCTTGCCAACAACCTCATCTACCAAGAAGTGTATTATTCCCAACAGAAAGGAGATGCCTAAAATGACCCGCAGAGTTCCTGATAAAATTAAAGATCGACCTAAATTTAGTCACATAAAAAAAGAGACCTTGTTTCGGCTCTTGGATTACATTGGCCGCTTTAAGGTCCAACTCACAATCGTTGTCATCGCCATTATCATCAGTGCCGTTGCCAACGCATCGATCGCTGTCTTTTTAAAGATCTTGATTGATAACCACATTGCGCCTTTGCTTTTAGAAAGCAACCCGCAATTCGATGGTTTGCGCCGCGTGATTGGCGCGATGGCGACCCTCTTTGGGGTTGGCATCTTCAGTGGTTTTTTATACAACCGGATTATGGCAATCGTCTCGCAAGGGGTGCTCAAACAAATTCGTGATGAAGTGTTCACGGCCTTGCAACGTTTACCAATCAAATATTTTGATAGCCACAGTCATGGTGACATCATGAGTCATTTCACCAATGACATTGATACCCTACGGCAAATGATTTCACAAAGCTTGCCGCAAGTGTTCTCATCCACCATTACCGTGATTGCGGTCTTGATGGCCATGTTGTTTTTAAGTGTGTGGCTCACCTTGTTTGTCTTGGTGTTTGTTGTGATTGTGCTCTTTGTGGTACGTAAGATCGCAAGCCGCTCCGGCACCTTCTTTGTCAAACAACAACGTGCTTTAGGGGATGTTAACGGGTATGTGGAAGAAATGATCCACGGTCAAAAAGTGGTGAAAGTCTTTACTTACGAAGCGCGTTCCAAAGCAGTATTTAATGAAAAGAATGAACAGCTCGCCCACTTTGCAACCCAGGCCAACACTTACGCCAACATCTTGATGCCAATCATGAACAGTTTGGGCTACATCCAATACGTGCTCTTGGCACTGGTTGGTGGTACCTTGTCCGTGTATGGTCTGACTAACATTTCCCTCATGGGCGTGAGTCCCTTAACCCTGGGTGTCATCGCATCGTTTCTGCAATTATCGCGCAACTTCATTCAACCGATTGCCCAAGTTTCCCAACAACTCAACTCCGTGATTCTCGCACTGGCGGGTGCGGAACGTATCTTTGAGCTCTTGGATCAAGAACCAGAGTTCGACGATGGCTTTGTGAGCTTGGTCAACGTGCAAGAAGTTAATGGTGAACTGGTCATCTGTGAAGAATGCACCCAAAAATGGGCATGGAAGCACCCACGTCCCGATGGCACCTTCACCTTGATTCCACTGGCTGGGGATGTGCGCTTCTTTGATGTCGATTTCTCATACGATGACATTAATCTAGTCCTCAAGGACATTACCCTGTATGCGAAACCGGGTCAAAAAGTTGCACTGGTAGGGGCAACCGGCGCCGGTAAAACAACCATCACCAACTTGATTAATCGTTTTTATGATATTGCGGATGGGAAAATCCAATACGACACCATCAACATCAATAATATTAAAAAGAGTGATTTACGTCGTTCACTCGGAATGGTGTTGCAGGATGTCCACCTCTTCACGGGCAGTGTCATGGATAACATTCGTTACGGAAATTTAAACGCCACAGATGAGCAATGCATTGAAGCGGCAAAACTTGCCAATGCTCATGGTTTTATTTCTATGTTGCCCCAGGGTTATGACACCATCATCTCGGGCTCCATCGATGGCTTATCGCAAGGTCAGCGCCAATTAATTTCGATTGCGCGCGCTGCGGTTGCGAATCCACCGGTGATGATTTTGGATGAAGCGACTTCGTCCATTGACACCCGTACCGAAGCAATTGTCCAACAAGGCATGGACCAATTGATGGACGGCCGTACCGTCTTTGTGATTGCCCATCGTTTAAGTACCGTTAAAAATGCGAACGTCATCATGGTCATTGACCAGGGTCGCATCATTGAACGCGGTGATCATGACCAACTCTTAGCGGAGCAGGGTCATTACTATAAACTCTACACCGGAGAATTTGAATTAAGTTAACCAAGCGCATGCTTGGTTTTTTTAAGCACTTTGTTTGTATAAATCATGTTTATTCATACAATGAAGTTAAAAAGGAGAACCCCTATGAAACCACTGATTGGCGTGCATCATGTGACCGCAATCACCAGTGATGCAAAACGCATTTATGAATTTTATACCTATGTTTTGGGTATGCGTCTTGTGAAAAAAACCATCAATCAAGACGACATCAACACCTATCATCTCTACCTTGCCGATGATATCGGCAGTCCGGGTACCGTCATGACCTTCTTTGATTTTAAACATATTCAAGCGGCCCAAAAAGGATCCGATGCATTTACCAAAACCAGCTTTCGCGTACCCAGCGACGCGGCATTGCTTTATTATAAAAAACGCTTTGAGAAATACGATATTGAACATGGTGACATCACCACCCTCTTTGGAAAACAAGTCTTATTTTTCAATGACTTTGATAAGCAGGAATACTTTCTAATCTCTGATGCCTTGGATGCGGGTGTTGGAAGTGGCATCAGCTGGAAAAAAGGACCGGTGCCTAACGAATTTGCGATTACCGGCTTAGGCCCTGTCTACACACGCAGCAGCGATTTGCAAACCTTAAGCAACGTGCTAACAAACTTGCTCTCTTTTAAAAAAGTTGACCAAGCCGCGGATTTGCATTTGTTTGAAACCGGTGATGGTGGCAACGGCGCCAGCATCATCGTTGAACATGTCAACAATTACAGCCCCACCAGACAAGGCTACGGTGGCATTCATCATGTCGCATTTCGGGTTGCTGACAAGCACCATTTGGCGCAGTGGCGTGATCACTACAACACTCACAACATTCGCCATTCTAATTTGATTGATCGCTTTTATTTCCGTTCCCTTTATGCGCGCTTGTACCCAGGCTTACTCTTTGAGTTAGCCACCGATGGACCTGGCTTTATTGATGATGTGGAACACTATGACATCTTAGGAGAAACGCTCTCCTTACCGCAAGCCTTTGAACAACACCGCGCTTTGATTGAAACAACCCTTGAAGGATTTGACACCGTACGCTCCACCAAAGACTTCCCAAAAGAATATTTGTAATTTGTGATTGAACGCACTTTTACACACAAAGTCGCTTTCGCTTGAATTTCAAGAAAATTAAAATAAAATAAAAATTAGAGTAACAGAAACACCACTAAACAGTAGCATTTAGCGGTGTTTCTTGTTTTTAGATACCCCTTATAAATAAGACCTGTGAAAAGGTGTGATGATTGTGAGAAATGGTGCATTATGATATAAATGATGTGATACTATCAACTCAGTATCCGAAAGGTGGAATCCAACATTGCATGTTTCTTTTAGACGTCCATTGTTAATGCTTGTCTTTACCCTTTTGTTTTTTGTTTCATTATCCATTGGGGTTTCCAATGTTTCACTTACACATTTATTAAGTTGGGATGCCAAGAGTTGGCATGTCATCCTCACCAGCCGCCTGCCGCGTACCATAGCCATTGTGCTCTCGGCAAGTGGTTTAAGTGTTGCCGGACTCATCATGCAGTCGATTGGGCAAAATAATTTCATTTCGCCCTCCATCATTGGCTCCAGTGATGCGGCATTGCTAGGGGTACTGGTTGCCTTTTTATGGTTAGGGCAGGCCCCAATGCTCATTAAGTTGTCACTCGCTTTTGGCTTCGCCTTAGTAAGTAGCCTCATCTTCATGAACTTGTTACAAAAAATAAAATTAAAAGACACCATTTACGTGCCCTTGATGGGCATGATGTATGGCTCCATCATTGGTGCCTTGAGTACTTTCATTGCGCATCGTTTTGATGCCTTGCAGGTCTTAAGTTCCATCAACCTTGGCAGCTACGCCAACATCACCAGTGGTCGCTATGAGCTCTTGTGGATTATCATCATCCCGCTGCTTGGTGCTTATGTGTATGCCTCGGCCTTTAGCTTGGCGCGTTTAGGCAGTGATTTTGCGATTAACTTGGGTGTCAACTACAAGCGCATTGTCTTGATTGGTTTGATTATTGTCGCAATTGTGGCCGCCGCCACCTACGTCATTGTCGGTCCGCTGCCGTTTGTGGGACTTGTGATTCCCAACATCATCAGCATGCTTTACGGTGATAATTTGAAACGTTCGATTTTGGATTTAATTTTATTTGGTTCCATCTATGTGCTTTTTAACGACATCTTAAGCCGCCTCATTATTTTCCCTTATGAAATTTCTGTAAGCTTTATGATGGGTATTACCGGATCCTTGATCTTTATTTACCTCATCTTAAAACGAGGCCGCTATGCGCAGACTTAAACTCAAGCACCCGAAAACCATCATTGTGGGGTTGACCTTACTTGTGATGATTATGTATGTGTTTGTCTGGTATTTCACCCATGGCTATGAAAGCGTGTCTCAGGCTGTCTTTGTACGCATCACGACACGGCGCACCATGCACTTAATTGCCATGGTCATCAGCGCCACCCTCATTGCGTTAAGCAGCCTCACCTTTCAAACCATTACCCACAACCGTATTTTAACGCCCAGCATCTTAGGGTTTGACAGCATCTTTCTGGCGGTACAAACCTTGTTGATTTATTTTTTAAGCAGTCAATCGCTTTTAATCAGCAACCCTCTTATTAATTTCATGGTTACCAGTCTCATGATGATTATCATCAGTGTCGGCATCTACCAACCGCTCTTGCGGCGCTTTGAAAACAACCTGGCTTTGTTGTTGCTGTTTGGCATCATCGTGGCGACGGGGCTGCGAAGTTTCATCAGCTTTGTGCAAACGATGCTCGATCCCAACGAGTTTCAATCCTTAGCCATGCTCAGTAACGTCACCATCAACAACATGAATCTTAACTTAATCGGAATCATCAGTCCCTTGATGGTCGTGATTATCGTCTTGTTTGCCCGCTTGCATCATGACTTTGATGTCATGGCTCTGGGCCGTTCCCATGCGATTGGCTTGGGCTTGCATTACGATCGCCTGCAAAGCTATGCCTTGATTCTAATTTCGCTGTCAATGGCGATTGCGACCGCGCTGGTGGGCCCCCTGTCCTTTTTAGGACTCATGGCCATCAACGCATCGCGGGAGCTCTTAAAAACCTTCAAACATGGCAGTTTGATGGTGTTTGGGAGTTTGGTTGGCGTTATCTTGTTGGTGGGTGGCCAACTGATTGTGGAACTTACCGGATTTGTGAGTTCCGTAAGTGTGTTTATTAATTTATTTGGAGGAGTGTACATCTTGTACTTGATTATAAAGGAGAGTTATTTATGATTCGCATCTCGAAGCTATCCCAAGCCTATGGGGAAAAAACCATTCTAAAAGATATTAATCTTAACATTCAAGACCATAAGATTACCGCCTTAATCGGTGCAAACGGTGCCGGTAAATCAACCTTAGTCGGTGTGATTTCACGGCTGCTTAAACCACTGGCGGGTGAGATTTTTATTGATGATATCGACATTGCGACCTTATCATCCACTGAAATCGCAAAGAAATTGAGTGTCTTAAAACAATCCAACCCTGTGAACGTGAATTTGAATGTGCGGGATTTGGTTGCTTTTGGCCGTTATCCTCATTCCAAGGGCTTTCTCAAAACCAAAGACCACCAAAAAATCAACGAAGCCTTAGCCTTCATGGATCTGGAAGCCATTGAAAATCAAGCCCTGCACCAATTAAGTGGTGGGCAGCGTCAACGGGCCTTCATCGCTATGATTTTAGCGCAAGACAGCGATTATATCTTTTTGGATGAACCACTCAATAACTTAGACATGCGTTACGCGGTCGAGATGATGACCATCCTCGAACGCCTCGTAAAAGAACTCAAGAAAACCGTGGTCGTTGTCATTCATGACATCAACATTGCGGCGGCCTTTGCCAATCATATCGTCGCCATGAAAGATGGCACGATCGCCTATGAGGGCGATGTGGATGAAATCATTGATAAAGGCGTGCTTGACCATGTCTTTGATCATGATTTCTGCATCCAATGTGTCAACGGTCAAAAGATTTGTTTATATAAAACGCCAGAAGGCATTCAAAGGACGCTGGTATGAGACGTTTATTGATTCTACTAAGCGCGGTTTTGTTGCTCAGTGCTTGTCAGCCGGTGTCACAAGCTCCACTTCATCATGAAACAATCAGCATCACAGATAGCTTCGGCAGCCGTCAGGTTCAAGTTAACCCCAAACGGGTCGCCATCTTTAGCATGGACATCCTTGATATCATCGACACCATCGGTTTGGAGCACTTTGAAATCGACTTGTTGGGCTTACCCCAAGAAAGTGTGCCCGCTAATTTAAAGCAATACAAGGACAAGGCTTATAAAAATGTTGGCACCTTGTTTGAAGTCAATTACGATGCTATGGATCTCTTTGATCCACAACTCATTATTTTAAGTGGGCGCTTGTTGCCTTTGGCAAAGGAGCTACAAAGCAAATACCCTGATGCGGACATCCTGGATGTGAGCTTACCTGATTATTCTTTAAAAAATGGTTTAGTTCAAAACGTGAATAACCTCGCTCAGATTTTTCCGCAAGTCAGCGAACGGTTGCATGCCAACCTGGAAGTCATCCTGCAAGCGATGGCTGACATCGCCCACCACACCCAGGAGATTGAAGCACTCTTTTTACTGGTGAATGCCAATACCATCTCCTACTACGGGCCCAAGGGCCGCTTTGGAGTTGTCTACAATGAATTCAACTACACACCCGCCGATCACAAGGACGATGAAGGCGGTACCCATGGTAAGAGTGTTTC
>JAAZGU010000061.1 GCA_012511085.1 Erysipelothrix sp.
TGCGATTAACTCATGCAAACCAGCGACGGTACTTTCTTTGATTTTGGCTTGGCGCAAATCACCGTCATGCAACAACAACGTACCATCCAAATCACTCACTAAACATTTAATCATATTGCCTCTTTTCTATTTAATATTTTTTTATAAATCAATTTGATGTATTCATCTTGTAAAATCAATTCATGATCATCGGGAACCAATACCTTTTCCACGAGCTGACAGCCTGCGTATTCACATGTTTTAATGGAAGCAGGATTATCGGGATTGCAGGTGATGATGCATTCATCCATGTAATCTTTGGCGATTTCAAACAATAACTTTGTGGCGCGTGTCGCATATCGGTGCCCGCGATAGGGATAATAAATAACATAACCGATGTTTCCCATGTAATACATGTAAGCATTCATACCGATCCGCAAGTCACAACGACCAATTATCTTTTTACTTTCATTATGCATAATATCGTAAACAAGCGTCGGCAACCAGACTGGATCACGATGATAGTCATTCTTATGCACAAGTTTGATGGTGATGACACCATCCGTCAATCTTTTTACAACGCGTTTGTTTTTAAAAAAACCTTTCATGAATGCTCCTTATTTTATATTGTATCAAATTTTAAGACATGACAAAAGAAGGCTTCTCAGTCGATTTTTACGTGGTTTTGATACCTGTCAAAAACATCTTGAAGTTGTTCTAAAGTGATGGCTCCCTCATGCAATTTTATGTCACCAACATAAAAAGATGGCACGTAATAATAATCGTATTGTTTCGCCAGTGCACCTTCTTTGCGCTCATCAATGTAAGTTATCTTGATATCCTCATATTCTGGTTGGTTTTGAAGCGTTTCAATGAGCTTTTTTGCTCTGATGCAGTGAGGACAACGCTTTAAAATAAAAACAGTCAGTTCTTTCATGGGGTGGGCTCCTTTATAAGCTCTTGATAAAACGGCTTGATGATCATGTAACTGACAATCACAAAGACAAAGATGATGGCTTCGATTACTAAAAGTGGCACATGATAATGTTGTAAAAATACCACCGTCATATCTAAGATTAGATGCATGGTCAAGGCCTGAAGCCACAGCGACCAGCGTTTGGACTTATGTTTAAAGCCTTGATAAATTAAAATGGTCAAGGCCACATGCACAAACATCAACATCAACCTTTCGAAGCCAATCATTAAAAAATACAAGGCATTGTTCTGTGTGAGGGCATCAATCATATTTAAAACAAGTTGTTGATTGCTGGCACCTTCAAGTAAAACAGCCGTTTGTTTTGTGTTAATGTGCCAGGCAAAGATGACGTTGTTGATGTAAGTTAAGGCAACTAAAAAAATTGCTTCAAACATGCCATGACCAAACCCAATCGCCAATGCACGCGCACGCTCATCCTCGTGATTTAACACAAACCAACGCAAAATTACAGTTTTCATCATAAACTCAATGATAACTGCACTGCCCGCAATCACAATTACATAGCCAAGTGTCTTGCTAATAAATCCCTGAAAGGCTTCACTATGGCTTAAATAACCAAGCAGTGGCAAGCGCACTAGGTATTGAGAAATGAAAAAGCTTAAAGCGCCTGCTGACATGGCAACAAACATCCCCTTGTAGTTTCGAAACAACCAAAAGAAAACAAAGGGCGTCACAAGAATTAAAACAATCGTAATTAACAAACTGATTATCGTAAATGTGGAAACCATATTAAGCTCCTTATCATAGGTATTTTATCACACTTTGCAAACATATGAAGGCCGACACCTTGGAACTCGACTTTGTGAAAATTTAATCTTTTTGTTTACTCCTGAAATCATTGATAAGCAACCTTTGAATGCTTTATAATTAAGCAAAGAGGAACCGCCATGAGTAAAAAAACACCATTATATCCCCTGCATTTAAAACATAAGGGTAAGCTTATTGATTTCTTTGGATTCACATTACCAATTCAATATGAACATGGTATTTTGCACGAACACCTGCACGTACGTAAACACGTTGGACTCTTTGATGTGTCGCACATGGGTGAATTTTTCATCGAAGGCCAAGATGCACTAGCAATCATGGAACATCTATTCACAGTCAATGTTTCCAAACAAAAAGATGGTAGTGTGCGCTACGGGTTTTTATGCAATCACCAAGGCAACGTCATTGATGATGCTTTAATTTATAAATACTCGAATGAGAAGTTTCTAATCGTTGTCAATGCCGCCAACATTGAAAAAAATGAAGCGTGGATCAAAGCCAACCTTACCAATTCAGATGCATTTACAAATCAAAGCGATGCTTACGGTCTGATTGCGGTTCAAGGCCCATCCGCAACGTCTCTCATGCTTGAAGTGTGTGATCAGCTTCCCAAACAAAAAAACACCTTCCTTGATAAGGTGGTGTGTGTCAATAAAAATGTCATGGTTTCAAAAACTGGTTATACGGGCGAAATTGGTTATGAAATTTATTGTGACCAACACGATGCCGTCGCAATTTTTGAAGCACTTTATGCCTATCAAGAAAAACACAAGGTCACCTTATGTGGTTTGGGGGCGCGTGATACCTTGCGCTTGGAAGCGGGTATGCCTTTGTATGGTCATGAATTAAGCGAAAACATATCTCCCATTGATGTGGGACTGTCTGTCTTTTTAAAAGATAGCAAGCATCCTTATATCGGCCATCAACATCATCAACGCCAACCCCAATTGAAACGCATCGGTCTTGAGTTGATTGATAAAGGCATTGCCCGGGAAAATTATCGAGTCTATCAAAATGAAAAACAAGTAGGCACAATCAGCAGCGGTACATTTTCACCATCGCTCGCAAAAGGGATTGCGATGGCGATTGTTGATATTGACGTGGATGAAAACCAACCCGTCGATATTGCGATTCGCAACAAGCTGGTACGCGCTCAAATTGTAGCTTTACCGTTTAACTATAGAAAAGGAGAATCAGAACATGATCGTTAAAGCAGGATATTATTATTTGAAAACCCATGAGTGGGTCAAGTTTTTAGATGACAACACCGCCCTAATTGGCATCAGTGATTTCGCACAAGATGCCTTGGGTGACATCGTTTACATTAGCTTACCGGAAGTGAATGATGAAATCAGCGTCAACAAAAGTTTCTGTGACGTGGAATCCGTCAAAGCCGTCTCGGATGTGTTTTCACCGGTTTCTGGTGTAATCATTGAAGTCAATGAAGCTTTGGATGATGAACCAGAACTTATCAACGAAGCACCTTATGATCAGTGGATCATCAAAGTATCAGGTCGCTTTGATAAGGAACACTTGCTTGATGCCAAGCAATACGAAGCTCTAATTCAACAGGAGGAATAAAATGGCCAATTATGTTGTCAACACTAAAACACAACAACAAGCCATGTTGCAAGAAATCAACAAGACTTTTGATGATTTGTTAGCACCCATCCCTGATAATGTGCGTTTGAAACGCGAGTTGCAATTGCCACAAGGTTTAAGTGAATTTGAAGCCTATGATATCATGAAAACCTATGCTAACAAGAATCAAATCTTTGATGTGATTTTACGTGGCGCTGGAGCTTATGTGCATTACATCCCTAGTGTCGTGAAGCATTTATCAGCACGGGAAGAATTTCTCACGGCTTACACTCCCTATCAATCGGAATTATCGCAAGGGATCCTGCAATCCATTTTTGAATACCAAACTATCATCGCCGATTTAACCGGCATGGATGCTTCCAACGCAAGTGTTTATGATGGTGCCAGCGCTGCAGCTGAAGCAATCACCATGAGCCTGGAGCGCAAGCAAAATAAAATTTTACTAGCACCTACCTTGCATCCAGAAACGATTGAAACGATTAAAACCTACCATCAATACCTTGAGCGTCCCATCGTCATGATTAAAGAAAAAGAAGGACGCATTGATCTTGATGATTTAAAAGCACAGCTTAGTGATGATGTGGCATGTTTTGTGTACCAACACCCCAATTACTACGGAATTTTAGAAGATAGCCATGCCATTGGTGAACTTGTAAAGCCAACCAAAGCGAAGTTGATTGCCTCAGTCAATCCTGTTTCTTTGGCACTTTTAAAAAGCCCACGTGCTGTGGGCGTTGATATTGTCGTGGGCGAAGCACAACCCTTTGGCTTAGCGATTGCCTACGGTGGTCCTTATTTGGGCTTTATGGCCACCCATGAAAAGCTAATACGGAAACTTCCAGGACGCATCGTCGGTCAAACCGTTGATAAAGACAATCAACGTGCCTTTGCGCTGACCTTGCAAGCCCGTGAACAACACATTCGGCGAGAAAAGGCACTCAGCAGTATTTGTTCCAATCAAGCGCATTGTGCCTTGGTTGCCGCCATGTATGTCAGTGCCATCGGACCCGAAGGTTTACGTGACGTTGCCCAAAACAGCGTCAACAACGCCCATTATCTTCAAAACCAATTAAGCACACTCGGCTTTCAATTAACCTATGATCAACCCTTCTTCCAAGAGTTTGTCACGGATTGTCCCCTTGACACCAAAACTGTGGAAGCACACCTGCTTAAACACAACATTTTAGCGGGATATCCGCTGAGTGATCAACAGATGTTGTGGTGTGCAACGGAAGTCGTCAACA
>JAAZGU010000062.1 GCA_012511085.1 Erysipelothrix sp.
ATTAAAGTCCATCAATTTGACTTAGTATTGGCGTGCACAGACAGTGATGAGATGAACATCGTCATGTGTGATTTTGTCAAGAAACTTGGAGGAAAAAAGACCATTGCCCGGGTTCGTGACGTTGAGTATTCCAATCAAATGGAATTTTTAAAAGATAAACTCGGCATCGATTTAATCATCAATCCTGATTTAGCGGCAGCAGAAGCCATTAAAAAATACTTGTTGCGTGACATGACTTACTATCTTGGTGAGTTTGCGCAAGGGCAAGTAAAGATTGTCGATTATAACATCAGAACCAATGCTGCCTTTGTGCAGCAGCGCATCATGGATTTAAAGGGGTTTGATGATTTGCTTATCATTGCGATTGATCGCGAAAGTGAATTTTTGATTCCCGATGGTAGCATTGTGCTTGAACCCTATGACACGATTTATTTGCTGGGCGCGATTGAAACTGTCGAACATTTTGCGACCAAGTATAAGTTAAACGGTACCCAAAAAGCGGTTGAAAATGTCATGATTGTGGGGGGCGGTAACATTGGAATGTACTTGGCGTCACTGTTAGCGCAAGCGAAAGTGAACGTAACCCTCATTGAACAAAATCAACGTCGTATTTTAGCGCTTTCCGAATTATTGGATAAGGTCTTAATAATTGCTGGAGATGGTTCTGATATTAACTTATTGGAACAGGAACGCTTGGATGCTATGCAAGCGCTCGTGACGGTAACTGGCCTTGATGAACTGAATCTCCTGGTTGCAATCATCGCAAAACGCCAAGGGGTTAGTAAAACGATTGCGAAAATAAGTCGTGATAATTATTCAAAAATTATAAATGATTTACCCATCGATGCAGCCATCAATCCCATCGATATTACCAGCAGCGAATTAATCAAATACGTGCGCGGTGATCGCGTGCAATCAATTTCCTTGCTCTTAAATCAAGAAGGGGAAGTGTCGGAAGTGATTGCAACCGCCGCTATGAACTTTCTTAATAAACCACTCTCAGAAGTAAAGCTTCCTAAAGGAATTTTAATTGGCGCTATAATTTCAGGTAATAAAGTGAGTATTGCAAGTGGTAAAAGTGTGATTCGTGAAAACGATCGCCTCATTGTGTTCACTCACAGTTCGAAAATTGGTGAATTTCGTAAACTATTCTTGAAGCAAAAAGGGGGTCTCTTTGGTGAAGTTTGGAGCCGTTAGTAAATACGTAGGTTCTATCTTAATCGTGGGTGCTTTTTTAATTTCACCGGCACTCATCCTTGCTTTCGTGAATCAAGAAGCAGCTTTGCCTGCCTTTGGTATCACATTTTTTATTATGCTTGCAACCGGGTTACTTTTATCAAAAGTGATCTTCCGTGAATCTATAAAAACGATTCGCATTAAAGAAGGCTTGGCCATTGTAACCTTCAGCTGGGTTTTCTTAGCCTTGTTTGGAGCACTACCTTTTTATTTGTCAGGTGTGACATCCACCTACATCGATGCGATTTTTGAAACGGTGTCCGGCTTAACCACGACGGGTGCCTCCATCATCACCGATGTTGAAGTTCTTGATCAAAGCATTTTGTTTTGGCGTTCTTTTACCCATTGGATTGGGGGCATGGGAATCCTGGTCTTTACGATTGCGCTTTTACCGGCCTTTGGCATTGGTAATTTCACAATGTTTAAGGCTGAATCACCCGGGCCAACTCATGGTAGGATTACACCTCACATCAAAAGCACAGCGCGGACCCTTTATTTAACCTACTTTGCGCTTACTATCGTGCAAATCATTTTTTTAATGTTAGGCAAAGTGAATGCTTTGGATGCTTCACTTTTAACCTTTGGCACCGTCGGTACCGGAGGGTTTGCGATTTTAAACGACAGCATCGCATCCTATAGTTCTTACGTGCAGATCATCATCGCCATCTTCATGGTTGCCTCGGGGGTTAATTTTACGTTGTACGTGTTATTATTTCAAGGAAAATTAAAAGAAGTCTGGGCGGACGCGGAATTGCGCTTGTATCTAAAAATATTGGGTGTGGCAGTGGTCTTGATTATGCTTAATTTAGTGATCACGCACCACGCATCCATCATCATCGCCCTTAAGGACGCTTTCTTTCAAGTCGCTTCCATTATGACAAC
>JAAZGU010000063.1 GCA_012511085.1 Erysipelothrix sp.
GGAATTCAACGCTACATTAAAGAAGTGGTTGTGTATGAAATTTTTGATGATGCAGTCCGTTTTACGACCATGTATCAAAAAGATGAAGTTGTTGATGCGGTTGAAATACTTCCTGAGAAGCTTCAAGCAAAGATGAAGCTGCAAACACAAAGGAGCGCACCATGATTTTTCTCTGTATCATGATGGTTGTTTTTTATGGCTTTTTAATTAAAAGTGAGGTGCCTTACTTAGCACTCTTTAAAAAATCTAAGGTGTCGACCATGCGCTTGTATTTTAAGCAGACCCGCTATTTCAACTTGAAGTTTCAAGTGCTCATGGTGGTATTAATGAGTGCGGTCATCTTGCTTGTAGGACTTTTGTTTTATTTACCATGGTCTTACATCATCATGTTGCTTGTGTTTGTGTTGTGTTGTTATCCCGTGTTTTTATTGTGGGTGTTGTCGCATCAATATTACGGTGCTGAATTTGAGCAGTTAACTGCCTTTTTACAACATTTTCTTGCGCATTTTAAGACCAATCAAAAAGTGCTCTTGTCTTTGGTTGAGAGCCAACAATACGTTTCGGGAAAGCTGTTAACGCTGGTGCAAGCCGCGATTGCGGCACTTGAAACACACGGTGATGCAGGGCAAGCCTTAAATGGCATCGTTGCTGCTTACCCGCACTTTATTGTGCACAACGTGCAAAGCTGGATTACCGCTGCCGAAGTGCATGGTGTTGCGGATTGCAAGGAAGCCTTTGAATTGTTAGAGGATGACATTGATGATTGGATTGAAGACACGCATTTAAACATGATGACGCTGCATCAAACAAAAAGTAAGGTGCTAGTGCTTGCGGGTGTGGCGTTGTTGATTGCTTTGTTTAATCAAGTGATGCTGGGTGGGGTACTTGATTTGGAAGTGAACACCTTGTACAACCAAGTCATGTTTATGTTTTTATTGATGGAGCTGACGACTGTCTTGATGGTCTATCGTTATTTAAAAGGCAGTTGGATTATCAAAGGAGAATGTTTGTGGAAAAAATCATCTTGATGGGTTGTTTAATGGGATTATGGCTTGTGCTCATAATGAATCGCATGTTGATCAGCGAATTGTTTGTGGAGCAAGATGCGCGACAATTGTTGAAGATGACATCCATGCAAACCTACGATCAATTTTTGGAGAAGCGCATTAAAAATACCTTGCTTGTGTTGGTACTAACACTGGTTGCCATCTATTTAGAGTGGCATTTGCTCAAAGTGCTCATGGTGGTTATGCTGGCACTTGTTGCTTATAAAATTCCTTATTTAGTTATCAAAAGCAATTTCAAACAAAAGGTGAGACAACTCAAATATGAATTTCCAATTTGGCTACGACAATTGCAGATTCTGTTACAAAACAACACGGTTGTTGTTTCATTGGAGAAATCACATGATCATGCGCCGGCACTGATTCAAAATCATCTGCATGACTTTATTGAAAAGTTGAAGCGTGATCCCCAAAATTTGGAAACTTACATCAATTTTCTTCAAGATTATCAATGCATTGAAATTGAGCGGGCCATGAAACTGCTTTATCGTTACAACAGTGTCGGAAAAGCAGATTCTATGAAACAACTGAATCGGATGGTTGCTTCGACATCCAAATGGTTGCGTGAACAACGGCTTGAAAACCAAGCTAATCAAACTTTTATGAAGCAGTGGTGGGGGGTGTTGCCACTGTTTGGGGTGACGGTTGTTTTTTTAGTGATGATGATGCAAACCTTGACCCATTTGTTGGAAGGGAGGTGAGTGTTTGAAAGCATTTTTTGAAGAGTACAGTTTAGTTTTGGTTGTGACTGTGATTGCGATTGGCATGTTGGCTTTTTCAGAAACATTTAAAGAAACGCTTCAAACATCGATTGAAGATCATTGGGAAAGCATCACCATGGGTGAATAAAGTATGAAAGGTGGCATGGAGTTGTCGTTGGTGTTGATGTTCACAATGATGTTGCTGGTGGTTAGTCTTTCCATTGTCGGGGTAGTGATTGCCTATAATCATGCCCGCATGACCCAGGAACAAATTGTTTCCATGATTGAACATCACGATAAATACGACACGCAGGTTCAAGCTGAAATCGACAAGCTTAGCATGTGTTCTGGCTGTCGCTACAGCATCAGCTACAGCACTTACGATCGTTATTTTGTGAAAGTAACATTTCCAATCAAACTTCTTTTTGTAACATTGCATACCATGGGTGAAGTCAGCGGCTATACAATTCCCATTTCTTAAAAGACAGGTTCGCTCTGTCTTTTTTATAGCAAAAGCAAAACAATTCATGTAAACTAGTAAAAGAGGTGTTTTATGGTCGTAACTATTGATGTTGGAAATTCAAATGTGGTCGTCGTGGTCTACGATGATCAAGGTGAAATCGTGTATCAACTACGCGATGAAACCGTTAAAAATGGCAGTTTTGAAATGTTTAAGCAATATCTAAAAAGGGTTCAAGTGGCACTGCCATCAGCTTGCCAAGCGGTTGTTTTAGCGAGTGTGGTGCCCAGTATCACCAAACATATGAAAGCGGCAGTGGTTGAGGTGTTTGACATGCGACCCTTGTGCGTGAATGCTGAAAACGTACCGGAGCTTAAAATTCATTTGGACAATCCTAATGAATTAGGGGCTGACTTTATTGCTTCTGCTTATGGTGCGATTGCGAAAAAAATGGTCCCTGCGATTATAGCGGATATGGGCTCGGCGACCAAACTTAGTGTTGTCGGTGAAGATTATCAATTTCTGGGAGGCGTCATTATCCCGGGGATTGGTATCTCAAGTGCAGCGCTTGTGCAATTCATTCCACATTTACCAGCAATTGAGTTACAATTACCTCAGAACATCATCGGTCATGATACGATTTCGTCCATGCAGTCCGGCTTGCTATACGGTGTCATTGGAAGCATTGAAGGCATAGCCCGTCGTATCGAACTGCAACTTAAACAACCACATTACAAAATTTTGACAGGTGGTTATGCGAACATCGTGCATGGACAAACCGAAGGTTTTGTTTTCGAACCCAACCTTGTTAATGATGGCCTGTATTATTTATACAAAGAAAAGAAGGTAAATTATGAATGTTAAAGAGTTAACACTTAACGCAATGTTTATGGCGATCATCATAACCATGGCGCTGGTGCCCAACATCGGTATCATAACCGTTGGACCAATTTCAATTACACTCTTGCATGTACCCGTGATTGTGGCGGGCATTGCTTTTGGCATGCGTTCTTCCCTAATCACAAGCATTACCTTTGGTATCAGTACCATGGTTGTGGCGATGATGCGATCCGTCACCCCCATTGATGTCTTATTTACAAACCCAATTCTATCGGTGTTGCCGCGCTTTTTATTTGGTCTTGCGATTGTGTTGATTTGGAAACTATTACGTTTGCTTAAAACAAAACCGCATGCATCGATTGCATTAACGGCTTTTTTCGCCACCATTGCACACTCAATCTTTGTGCTTGTGACCTTGTTTTTCTTTCTAGGATTCACAGGGGATTTATTATCACAGCTAAGCCAATGGTGGCAATTGATATTAATTCCTGTCTCCCTTAATATCTTTGTGGAGGCACTCACAGCCGTGCTGTTGGCTGTCCCGCTTGTTGAAGTTTTATGGCGTATTGAGCCGCAAGCAAAAGCAAGAATGTTAAATTAAAAAAGGCCTTAGCCTTTTTTTAGTTTTCAATTCCAAAGTCATCTTGACTGACACGGTTGCGACCCGCAAATTTTGATTCATAGAGTTGGCGATCCGCAGCTGATATCCATTGGTTCACGAATTTAAATTGTGTGTTTTTACGCATGGTCGCAATGCCAATGCTGATGGTGATGTAGCCCAATTCACTGGTGTGATGCGGGTATTTTTTTGCTTCAATGTTTTGTCGCATGGTTTCCGCCAAATCATAGGCCTCTTGATCGCTTATGTCTGTTACAACCACCGCAAATTCTTCACCACCATACCGCGCTAAGGTGCATGTTTCCGGCATGTCTTTTTTAAGTTGTGCTGCAATTTTTTTAAGGAGTGCATCACCTTGCACATGACCGTAGTGATCGTTGTAGCGTTTAAAATGGTCCACATCGATCATAAAGAGGGTGGCCTCACTTTGATTTTCCAAAGCACTTTTAAAGACCTCTTCAATGTAGCCATTAAAATAATTACGATTGTAAATTTGCGTCAAGTCATCTTTGATGGCAAGTTGTTCCAGCATCTTATTGGCTTGTTCTAATTGCATGGTGCGTTCGATGACTAAATCATCAAGCGACGCGTTGAGAAAAGCAAGCTCCTCGTTTAGGTTTTCTTGGTCGATTGCGGATCGGGCAAATTGGCGACTCAGCGACAATAGATGCACAAGCACATAAACCGCAACAGCTAAAAGCATCAAGTCAAACGATTGCAACCAATTTTGACCCAAGGCATAATCATTGATGAAGGCGATTGAAATCAACAATACCCCTAAAACGGTAATCTTACCGTAAGGTTTCTGCAAACGGATACTGCGATAAATAATATAGAGCACATACAGGATGGTTGGAAATGCGAGGTAGAAGACTTTAAAGAAAAGCGCTTGGAAAAAGACAGGTTGGGTGAATAATGTGATAATCATTAAGGATGAAATCACACCAACTAAAAAGCGCATCACCCATTTTGAAAACACATCTTGATGCCATACCCACAACAAGAGCACAAACAAGGCTGAAGCAAGTTCAGTTAAAATGTATTCGAGTCGCGTTCCCCATACCCAAGAAAGGTTTGGGTAGATGAGGGAGTAATAAAAGGGCTCAGCGAATAATTCACGGGCCGCAATCGCCACACAAAAAGCGCCAAAGATTAAATTAACTGTGCTTTGCTTGCGATAAAATGAAAATAAAATTAAAAAGAGGCCCATAATAAAAATGGTGCCCATTAAAAACATGGTGGTCGTCATTTGGGTATTGAATGTTTTAAGGACGTGCGCGGCACTTCCTAAAAAGATGGAGTTTTCCAAACCACCGCGAATGTGTTCAAAGCTGGATGCTTGAATCGTGATTAATACCTGATTGGATGTCGGTATAAAAAGTGCTACGCGCGGTGACATCTCCGCTTGATGATTTGCTTTGGAGGTACCAACATTCCCATTAACGGCTACAACCTCATCTTCCACATACAGTTTGTAAGCACTGTATTGATAGGCGATCGCCAGCGCCAAAGGTTGATTGATGTATTGATCGGGGATTGTTAAATACGTGGCATACGTGCCGTAAGTGTTTTTAAGATTTGTTTGTTTTTCAAAAGAGTCCGGCAAGTGCACCTTAATACCACCACTTAATGCAACGTCGTTACGTATTTCAGCGGGTGTCAGTAACTGCTCATGAAAAAAAGTCCATTCGCCATCTAAATCCACGTAAAACCTTTGTTTGTGCGGAGTGAGCGGAAGTTCGGTGATGGACTGTGCACTTACACCAAGGGTTATGTTTTGAAGATAACCAAGTGTAAGCATCGTTAAAATAAGGGTAATCAACACACGCCTAATGCTTTTGTTTTTCATGAAGCTACCTCAAATGACTTCTTTCTAATTTTATCTGAAAGTATCGGCAATGTAAAGTTGACTCACAAGTGTGAATGACTTGCTTTTAATTGGGTGTTCTATCTTTACAAAGCGGCTTAAATAGAGTAAAATAACAAGGCAAGCGCATCATGGCGGCCGTGGCGAAGCTGGTTAACGCACCGGATTGTGGCTCCGGCATTCGCGGGTTCAAGTCCCGTCGGTCGCCCCATTATAAAAATAACACTATTTGGAAATAGTGTTTTTTATTTGGATGTTGTGATGTATGAGCTGAATCACATCATCTTTATGATTTTTATTTTCTAATAGGTCGTGACCAACATCTTCAAACAAGATAAATTTTTTATGTTTGGATTGGATATGGTCATAAACGTATTGACTGGAGCGAGTTGGGATGAGCTCATCCTTTAAACCATGGAAAATAACGGTGTCACAGGTGATGTTGGTAACCGCATCTTTACCCAGAGCCACAACTTGTTGGAAGGTGTCATAAAAGTTTTCGGGTAAACGTTTGATGTTTGATTCTGGTTGTTTCACAATCATTCTCGTCAGTGATTCACGCACCATCTTAAAGGTCACATATTCAAAAGCAGGCGCTAGCAAAAACAGTTTTGAAATGGGATATTGACTGGCAATTTCACTGGCGATGACACCACCCATTGAAAAGCCAACCACGACCACATCATCTTTGATGGATAAAGCGGTCTCAACCGCGGTCTTAGCGCGTCGTATCCAGAGGTTGGGATGATCATCTTGTGGATCTTCAGGGTCAAATAATGTGGGCACCAGGGTCATGTAACCGTGCTTGTTGAAGTAGTCGATGGCACTACGCATTGGGCGTGCGGTGCGGACACTAAAACCATGGACAAACACGATGACAGGTTTCTTACTAAAGGTTTTATAAAAGAAAGATTTCATATCCATGAAAACATTATATCATGATAATTAATTCAAATAAGAAGGACTTGGTCGCTGGCGTGGTTTATGTTTGAAAAAACATGGGCACACACGTATAATGTCTTTGTAAGAAATAGGAGTAAAACATGAACAAAAAAGAAGTATTAGTTGAAATTTCAGCCCGTCACATGCATGTGACTCAAGCGGATTTAGAAGTTTTATTTGGTGCGGGAGCCACGTTAACGCCGGTTAAAGATTTATCACAACCGGGACAGTTCGCATGCGCAGAGCGTGTCGATGTCGTGGGGCCTAAAAACACCCTTAAAAATGTGATTATCTTAGGACCGACTCGTCCGGAAACGCAAGTGGAAGTGTCATTGACGGAAGCGCGTCAACTCGGTGTTGTCGCTGAGGTACGGATGTCGGGTGACATCGAAGGTACCGTCGGTTGTACCTTGGTGGGTCCCAAAGGTGAAGTCAAACTTGAAAAAGGTGTGATTGCGGCGAAACGTCACATTCACTTCAATGTTGAAGAAGCAGCGGCTTATGGCGTTGTTGATCATGAAAATGTCATGGTTAAAATTCCATCACCACAAGCACGGGATTTAGTTTTTGATGATGTGGTGGTGCGGGTGCATCCTAATTTCAAAGCTGCCATGCACATTGATACGGATGAAGCTAACGCCGCTGGTTTAAAACAAGCTGTCATGGGAGAAATCATAAAAAAGTAGCACAAGGAGGCGAAAGCATGATTATTCAAAGTAAACGGGTATATCTTCATGGCCACTTTATCGCAGCGCAAATTGAAATCACTGATGATAAAATTACTGGAATATTCCCATACAATCATAAAGGTGTCGATGTCGACTACGATGAAAAGCGCATCGTCCCTGGTTTTATTGATGTTCACATTCACGGCGCGTACGGTGTAGATACCAACGATGCCGATGAAGCCGGTTTAAAAAAGGTGATGCAGGGGTTAGTGAGTGAAGGGGTAACTTCCTTTTTACCAACCACCGTCACCCAAAGCAAGGAAGTATTGTTGGCAGCCCTCAAAAATGTTGTGAAGGTAAAAAAACAAAAGGTTGATGGGACTCAGATTTTAGGGATTCACTTTGAAGGTCCTTATTTAGACATGGACTACAAAGGGGCCCAACCGGGTCAGTATATCGTCAAGCCAAGCGTCGCAGAATTCAAAGAGTATGAAGCGGCCGCGGAAGGGCTCATCAAAATTATTACGATAGCCCCTGAAAAAGACGATGATTTTGCCTTGGTTAAATACCTTGCCAGTAAAAATATTGTGGCCTCGATTGGTCATTCAGCTGCCACCTACGATGAGGTGGTCATGGCGGTTGCCAATGGCGCCCGTTCCATGACGCACGTCTTCAATGGCATGACTGGCATTCACCATCGTAATTACGGGATCGCCGGTGCCGCGCATCGTTTAGCGGGCGTCTATGGTGAAATCATTGCCGATGGTAACCACGTTATTTGGCCGGTCATCCATGATTTAATGATGGCAAAAGGTAAGTTTCATAACGTCTTAATTACCGATGCTTTAAATGTAAAAGGCAGCCCCATGGGTGAATACAACCTTGGCGGACAAGCTATTGAAGTGAAAGCCAATGGCAGTGCCTACATTAAGGGTACCGATCGTTTGTCCGGAAGTACCCTCAACACCAACAAAGGCGTACGTAATTTAGTTGAATACGCACAAGTCCCGATTGAATATGCTATCAATGCCGCCACCATCAACCCCGCAACTTTAATTGGGGTCGATGATGTCAAAGGCAAACTGCAAGTTGGTTACGATGCGGACATCGTTGTTTTAGAAGATGATTATGATGTCAACACAACCTATGTTTTGGGTAAAGTGCTTTACACAAAATAAGGAACAGCTATGAAACATATTTTTATTATTAATCCGATCAGTGGCCGCGGGCGTGCCTATCAACAAGTGTCAATCATTGAGGCTGTTTTTAAAGACCGCCTTGATGAGTATGAAATCATCATCACGGAACATCAAGGCCATGCCAGTGAAATCGCACGGCGTTATCGCCGCAGCGATGATGTGACCTTGTATGCCGTGGGTGGCGATGGCACGGCTTATGAAGTGCTTAATGGCCTGCAGGAACAAGTGCCGATGGCTATCATACCGGCTGGAACTGGCAACGATTATTATCGTATGATTGGTTATCGTGAGAAATCACTGGAGAAATTAATAAAGGCGACCGTTGAAGGCAGGGAAGTCACGGTAGACTATGGACTTGCCAATGATCGACGCTTTTTAAATATGATGGCGCTGGGCCTCGATGCGGAAACCAACCAAGTGGCGCAAGACATTGGTAAGAAATTGCCAATTCCACGCTCATTTGTTTATGCCATCAGTGCTTTAGCGGTGATTGTGCGTCCCAAAAAATTGGATATTCAATTGACGATTAACGACCAAGTCATCAATCGCAAAGTGTTGTTGATTGCGATTATGAACGGCCGTTGGTACGGTGGTGGTTTTCAACCCACACCGGAAGCCTCGATTCAAGATGGTTTGTTTGATGTTTGTGTCGTTGATGACTTACCAATCTATAAAATCCTCAAATTATTACCCAAGTATTTTAAAGGAACCCACGTGAACGAAAGTGTGGTTGAGTTTTTCAAGAGTGATACCTTGGAAATTAAAACACCAAAATTAAGTGCAGTGACTTGTGATGGCGAGACCAGCAAACAAGACATGATTATGTTTCGTTTGATTAAAGATGGTCTGGTGTTACGGGTTCCACAGGCATCCACACTGTTATAAAAAGGAGAAGCATGCAAGTTATTATTTTAGAGAACAAAGAACAAGTTGCGATTGAAGCAGCTGACATTATTAAGGCGGCGATTTTAGCCAAGCCCGATTTGGTGCTTGGTTTAGCGACCGGTTCCTCACCGCTGGGTTTGTATCAAAAGCTAATTGATGCAAATCAAAACAAAGAGATGTCGTTTCGCGATGTCAAAACCGTGAATTTGGATGAATACATAGGGCTTGAAAAAACCCATGATCAAAGCTATGCATATTTTATGCGCAAGCAACTGTTTGATCAGATTGATATCCAACTCAGTAACACCCATATCCCAAGTGGGATGGCGGATGATTTACAGGCGGAAGCCACGCGTTATGAAGCCTTGCTTGATGAACTGCAGGTTGATTTGCAGTTATTAGGGATTGGTAGCAACGCTCACATCGGTTTTAATGAGCCGGGCACATCTTTTACAAAGTTAACGCATGTGACCGATTTAGCTAAGGAAACATTAGAAGCAAACGCCCGTTTCTTTGATACCATCGATGCGGTACCAACTCAAGCAATCACCATGGGTATTGCCTCCATATTAAAGGCGAAACGCATTGTGTTGATTGCAACGGGAGAAAGTAAAGCACAAGCCATTCGATGCATGGTGCAAGGTCCAGTCAGTGAAACATGCCCTGCATCAGTCTTACAAAATCATCCAAAGGTGCTTGTGATTGTGGATAAGGAAGCTGCCAGTGCCCTCTAATCATTTTTCAGTGATTGTGTGTGACTTGGATGGGACCTTATTAACGGATACGAAAGAACTCACGCAAGCCACCATTGATACATTAATCAAAGCACAAAAACAAGGGTATACCCTTGTTTTAGCGACCGGACGTGGCAACGTCATCATGGACCACTTTGCGAAAATCTTGAGAATGGATGAGTATGGCGGTTATGTCATTAGTTTCAATGGACAACGGGTGCTTGAATTAAAAAGTGGCAAGGTGCACCAACAAGCCTTAATCCAAGCAAAGACGATTCAAGCCATGTATGATTTTGTCAACGATCATGACATTCAATTAATTGTGGAAGCTGTGGATCATTATTTGATTTACACACCCAAGGCTTTGCGCTGGTTGCAGTACAAAGTCAACGTGCGTAAATGGTTGGACCGTTTGTTGCGTAAACCTTTGCGGTTGTATCCTTTGTTTAATCAGGAAGTGATTAGTCAAATGGCACCTATTGTGCATGTGCAATCGGTTGATGAACTCAACGTGAGCGCACCAAAATTAGGTTTAAGCCAAACGGCACTTGTGTTACGCCAGCATCTGCCGCATGCTCAGGAAACCTTTAAAGACGAACTATCGATTATGGAAGTGGCACCCACCTGGATTGATGTCGCTCCACGTTCGGTAAGCAAGCACAAAGGCTTAGCGTGGGTGAGTAAACGCTTGAACGTGCCTTTGAGTGAATTCATTGCGTTTGGTGATTCTGAGAACGACATTGACATGCTGCAGCACGTGGGGACAAGTTACGCTATGAAAAATGCCATGGCAGCCGCAAAAGATGTTGCTGATTACATCACTTCCCATACAAACAACGAAAATGGCGTCAGCATTGAATTAGAAAAACTTTTAAAAGTATAACCCTTTTGTTTTTATGATAATGTGTTATACTAGCAACGTTAAGGAGGGATTCCATGAAATTTGTAACAGCAAATGATTTTGATGAAGCAGTCAAAAATGGCGTTGTTTTGGTTGACTTTTATGCAGACTGGTGTGGCCCATGTAAAATGATCGCTCCCATACTTGAACAATTACAAGATGAATACGATGGAAAACTAGAGATTGTTAAAGTTGATGTGGATGCGGAAGGGTCATTAGCACAACGTTTCAGCATCATGTCAATACCGACACTCATGTTATTCAAAGACGGCAACGCACTTGGACAAGTTTTGGGTTTTCAGGCCAAGCCGATGCTCAAGCAGTTCATCGCAAAAGCCGGCATCTAACAAATTATCAACATCAAGACACCTTATAAAACGGGGTGTTTTTTTAATGCTTAAAGGGCTTGCATTTTTAAAAGGGGCGTGTATAATAACTCTTGTGTTTACTAAAAGTGTAACTTAAGTTTAGCTTTATTAAACAAGGAGGTCGTTCATGAATATCGGTCAACGTATCAAACGTTTGCGCACTAAAAATGGTTTAACCTTGGAAGAGTTGGCGAGCCGCTGTGAGCTTACCAAAGGCTTTATTTCGCAGATTGAACGTGATTTAACGTCACCTTCGATTGCGACCTTAAATGACATTACCGCGGCCCTGGGGGTTAGTTTGGCTGAGTTTTTTGCCAACGATGACGATGAAAAACTTGTGTTTTCAATGGATGATTTTTTTATTGATGAACGCTCGGACACCACAATTCGCTGGATTGTTCCTAATGCGCAGAAAAATGCCATGGAACCAATCGAAATTCATCTGCAACCGCAAGCGCAGTCCTTTGTCATTGAACCCCATGAAGGGGAAGAGTTTGGTTATGTGCTTGCCGGACGCATTGCTTTGGTTGATGGTGATAAACGCTACGTGGTCAAAAAGGGTCAGACCTTTTACATTCGGGGCAGCCATGAGCATTATTTAGAAAATATTGCATCAACCACAGCTAAGGTGTTGTGGGTTTGCACCCCGCCCATATTTTAGGAGGATTTCATGGAAGCTTTAATTTCATTTAAAAACATTGTTAAAGATTTTGATGGTCAACTTGTTTTAAAGAGCATCAATTTAGATATTTATGAGAATGAGTTTGTGACTTTGTTAGGGCCATCCGGTTGTGGTAAGACAACACTTTTGCGGATTTTAGGTGGTTTTATTGAGCAAAGTGAAGGTCATGTTTATTTCGATGGTATTGAAATAAGCAGCACCCCACCTCACAAGCGTGAAATCAATACCATCTTTCAACGCTATGCCTTATTTCCGCACATGGATGTCTATGACAACATTGCCTTTGGTTTGCGGATTAAAAAACAAGCAGAAGATATCGTTGATCAAAAAGTGAAGAAAATGCTGAAGCTCGTGGGCTTGGTTGGTTTTGAACATCGCGCCGTCACCTTATTGTCCGGTGGTCAACAACAACGCGTGGCGATTGCGCGGGCGCTCATCAATGAACCCATGGTTTTACTCTTGGATGAACCCTTGGGAGCCCTTGATTTGAAGTTACGCAAAGAAATGCAACTTGAGTTAAAAAAGATACAAAAAGAAGTTGGGATTACCTTCATTTATGTGACCCATGATCAAGAAGAAGCCTTGACCATGTCGGACAAGATTGTGGTGATCAACGCAGGCGAGATCCAACAAATTGGAACCCCCATCGACATCTATAACGAACCGGAAAATCGTTTTGTCGCGGATTTTATTGGTGAAAGTAACATCATCGCAGGTACCATGCTGGCAGACTACAAGGTTGAGTTTGATGACCAAGTGTTTGAATGCGTCGATTTTGGTTTTGATGCCAATGAAAAGGTCGATATCGTGATTCGACCTGAAGATCTTGATATTGTATCCACATCACAAGGGAAAGTAACAGGGAAGGTGATTTCAAGTTTGTTTAAAGGGGTCCATTATGAAATCGTGGTGGCCACCCAGCATCGTCAGTACATCATCCATTCTACTGATAACGTTGAATTGGGCGTGGATGTTGGCTTGTTTTTCCATCCGGAAGACATTCATGTTATGAGCAAAATGGGGAGCTATTAAATGAACATCTACAATAATTTCATCAAGCCTTACATAGGCTGGCTCTTTGTCTTTGTGGTCATTCCGTTGTTGTTGATTGTTTTCTATGCTTTTACCAAAGAAGGCAACGAGGTGCTTGTGTTTCGTTTGACTCTTGAAAACTTTATTCGCTTTTTTGACCCTGTCTTTTTGAAGGTTTTATATAAATCAATTTACATTGCTTTGATTACGACCGTGATTGCGATTGTGATCGGTTATCCGATTGCATATTTTATCAGCTTGACTTCTCAAAAAGCGCAAACGCTTTTGATCTTGTTAATTACGATGCCGATGTGGATCAACATGTTGGTGCGCACGTACGCATGGATTGGTATTTTGGCTGAGTATGGTTTGATTAATACCATTCTTGGTTACTTCAACATCGGTCCCATCAACTTCATGTACACGGATTTTGCGGTTATTTTAGGAATGGTCTACAATTTCTTACCCTTTATGATCTTATCGATTTACACGGTCTTGGCGAAAATGGATAAGGCCATCATTGAAGCCTCTTATGATTTAGGCGCTAATCAAAGTCAGACCTTTTGGAAAGTGATTTTTCCGCTTTCAATTCCAGGGGTAATCACAGGGATTACCTTGGTGTTTTTACCGGCGGTTTCGACTTTTGTGATCCCTAAGTTCTTGGGTGGTGGTAACTACGTGTTGATTGGGAATTTAATTGAAACGCAATTTATTACGATTGGGGAATGGAATTTTGGGAGTGCCATTTCGCTTATCATGGCCATCATTATTATGTTATCGATGGTGATTACCAAACGCTTTGATAAAAACGTGGAGGAGACGCCCCAATTAAGAAGTGAGGGACGGTCATGGTAGGTTCTAAAAAATATCGCTGGTTACCAAGTTTCATTATTGTCAGCACCCTATTGTTTTTCTATTTACC